>CAXBLS010000081.1:0-15209 GCA_963976585.1 uncultured Kordiimonadaceae bacterium | reverse complement strand
GGCGAATACGGCGCAGTGCGCATTTATGAAGGCCAGCTTGCCGTGTTTGGTGACAATCATCCCATGTCAAACACCATAAAGCATATGAAAGAGCAGGAAGATGTTCATCTGGAACGTTTTAACAAATTAATCCGCGAATATAGCGCCCGCCCGACCCTGATCACGCCGCTCTGGCATGCGGCCGGATTTGCGCTAGGTGCTGGAACTGCGCTTATAGGCACCAAAGCGGCGATGGCGTGCACCGAAGCAGTCGAAGAAGTAATCGACAAACATTATGCCGAGCAGATCGAAAGCCTTGATGATGATGAAGGGGCGCTGGCTGAGACACTGGAAAAATTCCGTCAGGAAGAAGTAGAACATAGGCAGATTGCCATAGATAACGGCGCTCAAGATGTGCCGGCACACGGCCTTCTTTACGGTGCCATCAAGCTTGGTGTTAAAGCCGTCATCAAAGTCGCTGAGCGCATTTAACCCCTATCAAATTATAGTTTTGAAAGAAATTCGAGGGCCTTTTGAAGACCGTCAGGGCCGATTGAATGCGTGACGCCGGGCGACATATGATTATCCACCGGAACGTCAACTTCCTGAAGCGCAATAAAAGCCTGATGCATGAGCTGAACCGGAACTACATTATCCTGTTCACCGTGAATTAGGACCGTCGGCGGCTTGGATGTGATCTCGTCTTGCCAATTATTAGGAAGTGTCATGGCCCCTGAAAAACCGACGATGCCACCAATGTCCGATGCGCGGCGCAATCCCACATGTAGACTCATCATAGTTCCTTGCGAAAAGCCGATTAAAATAAGGTCTTTTTCTTCAAGACCGTATCTTTCAAGCTCCTGATCAATAAAATGATCAAGGATAGGTGCCGCTTTCAGGGTTCCGACCAATCTTTCTTCCTGACTTAGCGTGCTTAAGGCGAACCACTGGTAACCATTGGGTGCACCGAAACACGGTTCTGGCGCATTTGGTGATACATATGCGGCGTTGGGCATCACCCGCTTCAAGTGCGGGACAAGACCGATAAGATCATCACCGTTTGAACCATAACCGTGACACAAGATCACCAGTTTTTCGGGCTTGCCGCCTTCCGGTTCGATACGGGGTCCATTTAACTCTGGTATTTCGCTCATTGCCCTATTACTTTCTTAGAATATGTTGAGCAGCACTTTTACATTAAAGGAAAAGATGACGCAATCCGCTAAAATAATAACCCGCTTCGCACCAAGTCCCAGCGGCGACCTCCATCTTGGTCATGCTTATAGCGCCAAACTGAATTATGATTTTGCCCAACAGAATAGCGGTGAATTTATCCTGCGCATCGAAGATATCGATCATCTGCGCTGTAAAGCGGAATATGAACAAAGTATAATCGACGATCTTGCATGGCTTGGACTTAAATGGCCAACTCCGGTCCGCCGCCAATCAGAGCATTTTTCTGATTATAAAGCGGCCCTTGAAAGACTTGAGAATATGGGGCTTCTTTATCCATGTTTTTGCACTCGAAAAGATATTAAAAATGAAATAGAGGAAAGTACGCGTGCCCCCCATATGCGCCCTAAGCTCGGACCGGAAGGTATTATCTATCCCGGCATTTGCAGAGACCTGACAAAGGAAGAACAGCAGCAGAAAATAGAGGCAGGTATTCCCCACGCTCTACGTCTTGATATGAAAAAGGCTCTGAACCTGTTGGATGAACCTCTCTATTGGACTGATCTTAAAACAGGAAAGCAACAGGCCGACCCTGAATTGCTTGGTGACGTTGTCTTGGCAAGAAAAGATTTTCCCACCAGTTATCATTTGTCCGTGGTCGTCGACGATCACATTCAGAACATCACCCATGTAATCCGGGGACAGGACCTTTACTATGCCAGCCATTTTCATCGATTGCTTCAGCATCTACTTGACCTGCGCACGCTCATCTATGACCATCACCCACTGCTAACCACAAAAGATGGGAACCGGCTTGCCAAGCGCGACAAGTCGATCACTATTAAATCGATTTGCGAAAGCGGTGTGCACCCGGACCAGTTGGATGCGATGATTAAAGACTATCTTTAGCGTTTTGCACGTTCACCGTCGATGATTTTACTCACGTCGCCGCCGACCTCATTATAGACAAGGAAGCTAAGGACATATTGGGCAATTTTCCATGTGCCGTCTACTTTTTCAAGCACCCCAGAGCCGCGGAAACGACCGCCATTGCGGTTTGATATGCTGGTTTCATCAAACCAGGCCACTGAACCGTCCTTTGAAAAAGCGATCATTTTCTTCTCTGAATGATAAGACCAACCACCATTTTCAAATCTCTTCGCCACATAATCTGTAAAGTCAGGATGAAGCGGCCAGCGTTCCCATTCATCGGTGCCAAGAAACACACCGTCATCGGTAAAATGTCCAAGGTAGCGATCTTTATCCGCCTTGGCGGCCGCATCGTGAAAATCATCAAGTACGGCAATTATTGCTTTTTCATCATCAGCGAAGCTTTGTGATAGTGCTGGGCTGATCAAAAGGCCCAGTGCGAATACACTTAAAATTATTCTTTTCATGATAAAATCCTATACATCGAAGACGATATTTACGCGACGATTTCTTTTTCCTTTATTCTCAATTTTTGAAACGCGGAGGCGGCCGATTTCAGATGTGTTTTTCACATGAGTTCCACCGCACGGCTGCAGATCAACCGCGTCACCAACTTTCATCAGACGTACGCGCCCGCCTTTACGGGGTGGTTTAACGGACATGGTGCGCACAAGATCAGGACTAGCGTCCATCTCATCATTCGTAATCCACGACGATGTCACTTCATGATTTCCCTGTTGAAAGGCGTTGATCTTTTCTGTGATCTCTTCCTTATCGAGCGTCAGATCAACGATATCAAAGTCAAGACGGCTTTTGACCGCGCCAATTTGTCCGCCGGTTACCCCGCACGGCACCGAAGCGCACAAAAGATGAAGCCCCGTATGCATGCGCATATGCAAGTATCTTTGGTCCCAATCGATTGTCGCCGTTACCGTGTCACCGACGTTGGGCAGTGATTGCCCCTCAGCTGGCACGTGAACAATCTCACCGGTTTCACGGTCAGTGACTGTCGTGGCAATAGTGACTTCGCCGATAGTCCCATTATCACCGGGCTGACCACCGCCCGATGGATAAAACACGGTTTGGTCGAGTATGATGCCACCAAGGTCATTGATTTTTATCACTTTGGCTTCGCATGATTTCAGGTAAGCGTCGTCCCGAAATAGTTCTTCAGTCATTTGCATCTCTCTTCCTAGTAACGCCAACTGGTCAGATCAGCACCCTCGGGGGCGCTTTCCTCAATGCGTTTTAATATCTTATCCACATACATGAAATTATAATTAAGGCGCGTCACGCCGTTGGGGTTATTATGATCCCCATTCCAGCAATGCTCAGCCCGATCGCCGTAATCCACTTCACCGCCGTAATACGGTGTTTTGGTGTTTTCCAGGAACTGTTCCGTTAGATAAACAGCATTATTAAGATAGTAATTATCCATATCGCCAACATAGATATTCACTTTGCCTTCCAGTTTGGGGCCAAGTGTTTTCCAGTCCCGCTCCATGATGTAGCGAAGGTCATAATTTTCCCGCCAGTATTCAGCCACCTTGTGATCAATTTCACCGGTAAGCTTATCCCAGATACGAACCGGGTAGCCGTCATCACCCATGGGTGAATAGGTTGCTTCCCAGATATCATACTGGCGGCCACTTCTGGACTTGCTACCAATGACCGCTTCAAGACGGTTATCATCACCGACTGAATAATTAATATTACCCAGATAATCACGCTGCCCCGGACGGGGGCGTTTAGCATAATCGCTGTCATAATAATAAGCGTTTTTATCTTCATATAAATTCATCGAAGTATAAGCGCGAAAATCGATCGGATCCGGACAGGCAGCAAAGGCCCCATTGTATTCATCGGGATAGAACACCTGCACCGCAAGTGCTTCCCAGCCGCCAGTTGAACCGCCGTAAGTGAAACGAGACCAGCCCTCGCCAATTCCGCGAAATTTTTCTTCGATGTGCGGGATTAGCTCGTAGGTAATGGCGTCGCCGTAAGGCCCCTGACTGGCAGAGTTAACCGCGTAGCTATCATCATAATAAGGGGTCGCATGCTGCACTTCGATGATGATAAAGCGGGGGAATGTTTCACTGATCCATTTTTTATAAAAATCATGGGCGGCCTGAGCCTGATAAACATTGTAGCCGTCCCAATCAAAGCGCGCGCTGTAGGTCGCTTTCATATCCGGATCGGGGGGAGTCTCGCTGAAACCACCAAAGTCGGCGGGAAAATGACCATGAAAAATCATCAACGGGTATTTTGCTTCCGGGTGCTCATCAAATCCTTCAGGCAGCAGTACATGTGCGCCAAGCTCCACATCCTCACCCCAAAACTCGCTGAGCATATCGCTCTTCATTTTGATGTGCTTTATATATTTGGTGTCTTTTGGCGGCTCAATCGGGGCTATTTCCTGATCCATGGTGATTTCAATGGTCTGTGCACCATTTTCGGAAATTGTAACCTTCATCGGCTTACTGTAGAAATTACCGGGCTTGCGGTTCCACTTCTGACCCTCACCCATTTCCGGTGGCAGAGAGACGGTTTTCCCGTTTGAAAGATTGAAGTCTTTGTAACGATTGATTACGGCTTGCACATAATAATCCCCCGGCGGTACATCGTTAACGCTGTCGAACGGATAACCTAAAACATCATTGCGCATTGTCATTGCCGTATCCGGCTGCCAGTCCTCTACGTCTATGCCAAAAATGATTTGTCCCTTGGGGCCTGGATTAATTTGAAATCTTGGCTCGCTACTATCATTGTTAGACAGCATGACCATAAGTCTTCCGTCCTGCTCGCCGCCAAGTGACGACGGAAAATCAACTGAAAATGAGATATTGTCATTGGCGAATGCTGAAGCGCTAAGCCCAATTGTTGCAAGTAAGCTAAATATAACTTTTTTCATCATACTCCCTTTGATTTATTGATTAGAAATAATATTACAGACTTTGCAATAAAACGCCATATGTAACCTGAATATTGCTTTATTAATGCTTGGGACCGGAGTAGACTTTGACTTAAAACAGGAGGGTATCCATGAAAAATTTCCTACACACGGTCTTTGTCATTATCGCTGCCATCGCAGGGTATATGCTGGCAGTAAAGAATTTAAGCGGTCAAGCCACTACCGATCTTTCGAGCGTGCTTGAAAATGTCACCTTTGTTGAACTCACCCATACCATGCAGGAAGGAATGCCCCCTGGCCCGTCTGGTGACGAAGCACCAACCATTAAAAATTTTCGTTCCCATGATGATGGTACCGCAGCCATCAATAGGTACAATTTCCCAGGCCAATGGGGCACACATGTTGATCCACCGGTTCATTTTGTCAAAGGCTTAAGAACCCTCGAAGATATCCCGATTGAGGAAATGATCCTGCCGCTTTTAGTGATTGATGTGCACGGGAAGGTCGAAATTAATAACGATTACCAAGTTTCCATGGACGATATCGAAGCCTGGGAAGCACGAAACGGTCCAATACCCGAAAAATCCTTCGTTGCGCTTCGTACAGACTGGTCAAAACGGTGGCCAAGCCTCGAGAAGATGAGAAACCGTGATGTCAATGGGGTCAGCCATTCACCGGGCTGGAGCAGAGAGGTTATTGATTACCTGGTTCTGACACGCAATGTTACCGCTATTGGGCATGAGACACTGGATACAGACCCTGGCATTAGAGCGGGCGCTGGTGAATGGCCCTTACAGACATATTATATGGGTCTCAATAAATATCAGATTGAAAATATGAAGTCGCTTGATCAACTTCCGGAAAAAGGTGCAACGATTGTCGCCACATGGGCACTCCCAAAAGATGGGAGCGGTTTTCCGGCGCGGGTTTTTGCCATTATTCCGAAACAAAAATAGTCTAAAGATTAGCTAGATATTCCTGTATGATCGCTTATATTGATGACTTATTTTAATTGTTGGAAAACTTTATCATGGACATCCTAAAAATCATTATTGGCATCAGCGTTGTTATCACTGTCGGCATTATGTTTGCTGGAGCATTTACCATGGCAAAAGCCGAGGAAAATGGCAGAAAAAGCAACATGATGATGCGTTACCGTGTCGCATCACAATTTATCACGGTCTTACTGATTGTCCTTTATCTTTGGCTCAATCAATAAATGGTCAAGCTCGATAAAATATACACCCGCGGCGGCGATAAGGGCGAGACGTCGCTCACCGACGGTACGCGGGCAAAAAAATATGACCTGCGCATTGAAGCTTACGGTACAGTAGACGAGAGCAATTCAACGATTGGCCTTGCGCGGATGCACACGAGCGGAAGCGACGATGAGATGCTTTCGCGCATCCAAAATGATCTTTTTGATCTTGGCGCTGATGTCTCGTTGCCGATGAGGACCAAATTCGAAGAACATGCCCTGAGGATAACACAGGAACAGGTCGACCGCCTTGAGCAGGAAATCGATCAGATGAATGAGAAAATAGCGCCGCTAACATCATTTGTACTTCCTGGTGGATCAGCGGCCAGTGCCCACCTTCATTTGGCGAGAACCGTGGTCCGGCGCGCCGAAAGATTATTGGTAGCGGCGGCTGAAGACGTGAAAATTTCGCCCCTCGCAATAAAATATTTAAACCGCCTTTCCGATCATTTATTTGTCATGAGCCGAAAAACAAATGATGACGGAAAAGATGATGTATTATGGATACCTGGAGAAAACAGAAAATGAACGCAACCGTTTGGAAATCAGCCCCGTGGGATGATGTACTGCTGCTTGAAGAAAGCCTAACCGAAGAAGAGCGCATGATCCGCGATCAGGCCAAGGCCTTTTGCCAATCAGAACTGATGCCCGGCATTTTAGAAGCCAACCGCCATGAAAAATTTGACCGTAACCTGATGGTCAAGATGGGTGAAATGGGCTTTTTAGGCCCAACCATCGACGGGTATGACTGTGCCGGTGTCGGATATGTTTCCTACGGTCTGATTGCCCGCGAAGTAGAGGCGGTCGATAGTGGATACCGCAGTGCCATGTCTGTACAAAGCTCATTGGTGATGTACCCGATCTATGCTTATGGTTCAGAAGACCAGAAGCAAAAGTATCTTCCAAAACTGGCCAGTGCCGAGCTTATTGGCTGCTTCGGCCTGACCGAACCCAACTCCGGATCCGATCCCTCAAGTATGCAAACCCGCGCCAAGTCCGTTGATGGCGGTTATATCCTGAACGGTTCCAAAATGTGGATCACCAACAGTCCAATTGCCGATGTGTTTGTCGTTTGGGGCAAAAATGACGATGGCATTATCCGCGGCTTTATCCTCGACAAGGAAATGAAGGGCTTAAGCGCGCCCAAGATCGAGGGGAAATTTTCACTTCGCGCCTCAGATACCGGTGAGATTGTCATGGAAGACGTGTTTGTGCCAGAAGAAAATATGCTGCCAAATGTCCAAGGAATGAAGGGGCCGCTAGGCTGTCTTTCCAACGCACGCTACGGTATTGCCTGGGGTGCTCTTGGAGCTGCAGAATTTTGCTGGCACGCCGCACGTCAATATACACTCGACCGCAAACAGTTTGGAAAGCCACTCGCCGCCAATCAACTGATTCAGAAGAAACTTGCAGATATGCAAACGGAGATCACACTTGGCCTTCATGGCTGTTTGCAGGCAGGCAGATTGATGGACAAGAAAATATTATCGCCGGACGCGATTTCACTACTGAAGCGCAACAATTGCGGAAAAGCGCTAGATATAGCCCGCACTGCCCGCGATATGCACGGCGGCAACGGTATTGCAGACGAGTTTCATGTGATCCGCCATGTAATGAATTTGGAAGCGGTCAACACCTATGAAGGTACTCATGATGTACACGCCTTGATCCTTGGACGTCTTCAAACCGGCATCAATGCTTTCTGATTATGGCGGGGCCACTTTCCCATATTAAAGTTCTTGATTTAAGCCGCGTTCTTGCTGGTCCATGGTCGACGCAAATCCTTGGCGACATGGGGGCCGAAGTGTTAAAAATAGAACGCCCCGGCACCGGTGATGATACCCGCAGCTGGGGGCCGCCCTTTCAAAAAAATCCAGATGGTTCAGATGGTGATGCCGCCTATTTTCACGCGACCAATCGCAACAAGACATCGCTGTTTATTGATATCTCTACAGACGAGGGTCAAGCTGAAATTCGCGAGCTGGCCAAAAGTGCCGATATTCTCGTGGAAAATTATAAGGTTGGTGGGCTTAAAAAATATGGCCTTGAATATGACAGTCTCTATGCTTTAAACCCGCGCCTGATATATTGTTCGATCACAGGGTTTGGCCAGTCCGGACCTTATGCGGAGCGCGCCGGTTATGACTTCATGATCCAGGCCATGGGTGGTATGATGAGCATCACCGGAGAGAGCGATGAAGATGGTGGCGGTCCGCAAAAAGTCGGTGTTGCCATTGCCGACCTGATGACAGGCATGTATGCGACGGTTGGCATCCTTGGCGCCCTTGCCCACCGCGACCACACTGGTGAAGGTCAGTATATTGATCTTGCGCTTCTTGATTGTCAGGTCGCCATGCTCGCTAACCATACATCCAATTATCTACTTAGTGGGGATATACCCAAACGCCACGGCAATGCCCATGTCAGTATCGTCCCTTATCAGAGCTTTAAAACCAGCGATGGTGATATGGTTCTTGCCATCGGTAATGACAGTCAATTTGAACGATTTTCAAAATTGGTAGACCGTGATTGGCATAGTGATGAGCGCTACCATACCAACGCCGGGCGCGTCGAAAACAGAAGATCACTCGTCCCTAAAATCGAGAGCATCATCGAAGGGAAAACCACTATTGAGTGGGTGGGACTTCTGGAACAGTGCAAAGTGCCGTGCGGTCCGGTTAATACCCTCGCAGACATTCTACATGATCCTCACATCAAAGCCCGTGGTACCGTGCGGGAAATAAAGACGGACGATGGTGAGATAATCCCCATCATCGCCAATCCAATTAAATACTCGAAAACCCCGATGGTTTATGACAAAGCGCCACCAAAGCTAAAGTCCTAAAACGTACCTTGCAGGTGGACAGAATATTCTTTTACATAAGTCCAATTTCCGGTTTCAAGCTGAGAAAGATCATTATAACGGATATGATCATTATAGCCTTTCACATCGGTTGTATATTTGAGCGGTGTTATGTGTTCAAGCCTAAGAATCAACTTGAAATCATTCCATATTTTTAGCTCTGCAAAAGCTTCATATAGATCACCATTATCGGTGGTGGCCACTTCATTAATTTCATGACGACCATTTCGGCTTTTGATGGTTCCTTTAAATCCGTAACTTAATCCCAAATCAGTGATGTCATGACGGAAATTAAATTTAAACTCGTGCGCGGCTTTCCATTTAAACGGACGGTGAATACCACTAAACTGATCGACAACATCCGTATCTTCCCACACATGGTTCACACTTAACACGGCTTCAGGAAGACCAACAAACCCCAGACGCAGACTTCCCGTAGTTTTGATACCATAAGCGCGTGCGGACGGTATATTTCCTGACTTTGAAATAGGATCAATATCGGCGCGTGGCAACGGCGCGCCGTTGCCATCAAAGAATTCAGTAAAATCAACAAGCTCAATATAATCGCTAAGATCACGGTAAAAAAGCTCAACCTGAATTGCACCAGCGTCATTGGGCAGACGGTGCTCATAGGCGAGGTTGTAGTTCCATGATTTTTCCGGTACGATTCCGGTGTTTCCGAGGCGCAGCACGTCATTCGACACATCGTAAGTTGCGACAAAGTTTTGAAAATTCAGCTGGCTGACTTTCTTTTCCACCGAAGCCCGCAATTGATCGCGTTCTGAAAAGTCATAGCGAAAATCAATCCGTGGCTTCAAAAACTTGAAATTCGAGGATCTTTGAATATTTCCCCCTGCCAGAGGTACAGTGAGGCTGCTGATTTTTGAAAATTCACCGGTAAGAGAGCTTTGAAGTACCATTTTGAGTGAAATATTATAGGTATGATTGGCAAATATCTCGTAACGGTTTTCCTTTACGGCCACATCATCATTGACGCTGAGAGCATAAGCGCCCATGTCAAAATCTTCATTGGTAAACAGCTTGTCAAAATTATTGATTGCCACTTCACCACCAAACTCAAGAAGCTGACTATCGCCGAGCCCAGTCGTGACGGAACTTCTTAAGATCTTTTCCTGTTTGACCCGATATTGGTTGTTTCTGAAAATAGGGACATTACCAGCGTCAAATACATCTTCGAAAAGGGACCGTTTATCAATCCGATCACGGTTGGCGATAAATAATGTTTTCCAGGTGCCAAGTCCGTCAATTTTTGCGGTATAATCTCCGCCAATTTCCCACTTCTGCGAGGTTTGGTCCTCATTCCAGTTTTGAAATTCACGGGCCGCGCCCACATCTTCGTTAAATCGCGGCTCTCTCTTGGTATATTTACCGGGTTCAAACTGTCCATTTAAACGAAGTTCATCACCGTTTTCCGCGCTATAAGTAAGATTAGCGTTAAATTTTAGTGTCTTATTAATGTTATCGGTTCGCCTTTCAGAGATACTCGTTATCACGTTACCGGGCGTATAAAATGTATCATCGCGATGTTCGATATGTTGTCCCTGCCTAGCCTCAACACCGAGGATGTAATCTATATTTCCCGCTGAACCATTGTGGGAAACCTGAATATCCGGTGAAAAGACATAACCGTCCGAATAACGCCCGCCGACTTTCCAAAATGTGCTTGATGTTGACGCACCCTCATCCATTATGACGTTAACCACTAGGCCTTGACTTTGAACATCAAGATCACCGGACGCGCCGCGGATAATTTCGACCCGCTGGACTTGCGCCGCTGATATTCGCTGAAGCGTGTTATTGATGTTGTTTGATTTACCAGCAAGGCGTTTATTATTGATCAAAATCTGATCCCCGCCGGAGCCAAACCCACGTTCCTGCTGGCCACCACGATCGGTTCCGCCGCCACCGCCACCGCCCTGGCGACTATTGCTATCAAGTATTGTTTGAACACCCGGCACACGCTGAAGCATATCAAGCAGGGTCACAGGGTCATATTTAACGAAATAATCTTTCTCATATGTAACGACAGAAGCATCGTCTACAGCTTCCTGACCATGTGTGGAATGAGATATAATCGCAATGGAACACAGCAAGGCAGCAGCAAGCAGATTTTTATTCATTTTAGAACACCTGATAAGTTTTATAGTGTTACTCTATAACAAATACGTCCTAAAGATGCTAATAAAATGCGCTATACGCTCTCTTTATCATAGTATAGACGCACCACATGTTCCGCTTCTGCAAAAAACAGCCAACGTTCCGCCATCAAACCACCAAGGCAGATCAATGTGATCAATGGCGCAAGTGGCAAGCCAATATAGAGTAAAAGAGCGGGCAGGATAAATCCGCAACCAAGGGCGATCCAACGCATGAGGGCGCGACGTTTGGGACAAAGATCATATCCCATTTCACGCTGAAGATAGTTCTTCTGACTGTGAGCAGGTTCAAACGGGCTGGCTTTGCCAAAATCAGGAAGCCCAAGGGCATCTTCGCGCTTATACTGGCCGCGATGTTTGTCGATATGGACCCACGTCATAATTTTGATCGCCAGCGCAACCAACAATAAAGCGATCACCACCTTGTAATGCTGCCAGCCGCCAATCATAATATACGCGACACCCCCGCTGGCCAGAGCGTAGGCCTGATAGCCAACAATGACCCACTTATTGTGCCAGGCTGGTATGGCTTTAAGCGATGCATAGATCATGCTGGTGGTAAAAATGGTAATAATTGAACCAATAAGACCCAATATGGCCATCGGCTTAATCAAGGCGTCAAAGCCGAGGTTCAAATATATATTGCCGCCAATAAAGATCATAGGACCGTAAGTGAGAATGGACATGATTCCTTCCCGACTTAACCAGGACGTACGCCACTGGCTGAACGCCCGCCACGCCCGTTCAGGGTGCCCCAAATGGGCCGTTGAGGATATCAGGCCCACTGATACTAAAACAAAAGATAGAATAGTGGCAAATACAGACTGGTCGTTTGCCGGAGGGGTGCCCCCTAGAATATTGGCCGTCAGCCAGATAAACAAACCGTAACCCAGTCCGGAAAAAGTAGTGAATATGATAACTGATAATGCTGGATGCATGGCTCTATCCTGTAAAATCCAATTTTGCCCATTTGATCAGAGCATCTTTAACGTTCGATACTTTATGATCCAGTTTCCTGCTTTCATGAAGTTCGCGTTTGCGGGGCGGCAGATATTGATTGACTGGCTTTGTCTCCATTTCGGGGAACAAATCACGGGCATCATTTTCCGCGGCCAATTGCGAAACATTTGAGGCAGGATCCGAAAAATCGCCAAAATGACGCGCACCGGCAGGGCAAGTTGACACGCATGACGGCACACGGCGTTCTTCCGGGATGGTTTCATCATAGATCTTATCGACACAAAGCGTACATTTTTGCATGACGCCGCCAGTGGTGTCATATTCCCGTGCCCCATATGGGCATGCCCAGGAACAAAGCTTACAACCGATACATACATCAGGATTAACCAGCACAATCCCGTCTTCGGAACGCTTTAACGAGGCCCCGGTCGGGCACACGGTAACGCACGGTGCATCTTCGCAGTGAAGGCAGGATTTGGGGAAATACACAGTCCTGTCTGTCTCGCCTTCTTTTTTAAATTCATAGCTGTGAATGCGGTTATACCAAACGCCGCTCGGATCATCACCGTATGGTTTTAAATCCTCCGCAGGGCCAGTGATGCCACTGGTATTCCATTCTTTACAATTGACCGCGCAGGCATGACACCCAACACAAATGTTAAGGTCGATGAGAAGACCAAGTTTCTTATCTGTTTTTTCAGGAAGACAAGTCATTTACACGTCCTCCTTTGCTACGAGTGATCTTTCGGCCTGATCGAATGTTTGCTCTTTATCAAAGCCATAACGAAGCACGTCGGGACGCGGGTGTTTATCATAAAATTTCACCGGTTCAATCATTGGCGAGGTCACATCATCGGATTGATCATCGGCCCGCTCAATTTTAACACGGGTATCAAACCATGCCCCTTGCCCAGTAACCGGATCAGAATTTGACCTAACTTCACCCTCATCGGTTGTCAAATTTTCCGAGATGACGTGATTAAGTAAAAATGCTTTTTGAAACTCCGGTGAATTTTCATCAAGAGCCCATGCACCGCGGCGTTTTCCAATGGCGTTCCATGTCCAAACGGTGCCCGGATTTAAACCGTCCATATATTTGACTTGCACTTTAACCTCACCGTGGGGACTTCTGACCCACACCCAATCAAGATCGGCGATACTCTGATCAGCAGCGGTCTTGCTATTGATGTACAGGAAGTTTTGCGACGTCAGCTGTCTGAGCCACGCATTCTGACCTCCCCAGGAATGATACATATGAGCTGGTCGCTGCGTTAATGCCGACAGTGGATATTCAGCACTGTTTTTATCCACATGTTCCTGAACCGGGTACCAAGTTGGCACCGGATTAAAATATTTCTTGATCCTTGCCCGCGCATGATCTGGCGGTTGATGATCACCATGTCCTTCTGCTGCAAGATGAAATTTTTGCAGCATTTCATTGTAAACATTGAGCACAATAGGCTCCGGCGACCCCATCCAACCCATTTTAGTTGCTGTCTCTAAATATGCTTGATTGGCAAAACGGTTATATTGCTGTGCTTCCTCAAGCTCAAATTCCCAGTAGCAACCATTTTCAATGTACTTATTCAACTGATCCTTGTTGGGTGCACCCTTACCATGGCTCTTGCCATCTTCACCGCGCCATCCAGATAGCGGTCCCACACCCGGTGCCCGTTCATGATTTACTAAATAATCGCTGTAGCCACCTGGATATTGTGGCTTGCCATCATCATCCACCATACCCGGCAGACCAAGTCTTGCGCCAAGATCAAGGACCACATCCTGAAACGGGCGTACATCCCTATCCGGCTCGAGTATCGGCTGGCGAATACTGTCTGCCGCCGCTTCAGCGGTGCCGATCGGTCGATCGAGCATGGAAATCGCATCCCACCGTTCAAGATAAGTCGTGTCCGGAAGGATCAAGTCAGCGTAAGGCACCGTTTCAGAATAAAAGGCGTCAGAATAGATAATATAAGGTATTTTATAATCGCCGGTCTGCGGATCTTGATCGGTCATATATTTGATGGCGTTTTTGACGTTCATTGACGAATTCCAACCCATATTAGCCATGTACATCATGAAGACATCAACCTTATAAGGGTCCCCCGCCCAGGCATTGTGAAGCGACATATGCATCATGCCGTGGATTGCCAAAGGATATTCCCATGAGAAGGCTTTGTCGAGCCGAGTTGGCTCACCGTTTTCGTCCACAGCCAGGTCTTCGGGTCCAGAAGGAAATCCCAGTGGTTCCGCTGTACAGACCTCACCCGGCGGCGCCGCTGCTTTGGCGTTTTTCTTGTGCGGCGGAGTTGGACGCGGAAATGGTGGTTTATATTTAAACGAACCCGGTCCATCAATCGCACCTAAAAGCATCTGTAAAAGATGGATCATACGGCAGGTCTCAAAACCATTCTTGTGGGCAGCGATACCGCGCATGGCATGGAATGATACAGGACGACCAATAACCTGATCATGCTCATTGCCGTAACTGTCAGTCCATTTCTGGTCGATAACAATCTCTTCGCTGAAGGCCACCTCTGCCATTTCAGCGGCAATGCGTTCGATGTCTGTGGCCTCGATACCTGTTTCTTTTTCGACATTGTTAAGATCATATCGATCACCCAGAAATTCCTGCACTATATGCTGGAAAGCGGGAACTGCTCTCGTGCCATCGCCTAGTTCAAATTCGCCGATAAGTGCTGGTTTTGATTTTCCTACGCTAAGCGATGCTATCGCACCTTCGTTAAGATCATAACATAGCGCTTTTCCCGCTCCGTCGCGGGCAAATAACCCATGGTACGGCGAACCGGGATTATCAATTACCAGCCATGGGCTGTTAGTATAGCGGGTTAGAAATTCCCAATCTATTTTTTCAGCTTTTAATAATGTTTTCATTTGTTCTTTTGTAACTACATATTTTTTTTCAATATTTGAAATGCTTCCTCCTGTCTTAACAAA
>CAXBLS010000080.1:0-15530 GCA_963976585.1 uncultured Kordiimonadaceae bacterium | reverse complement strand
GGTGCGCGGTGTTAAGACATCCCACGGCGACGGCGTTTATAAATCCATGGACGCTGGGAAAACCTGGACCCATATGGGACTTAAGGAAACCCGTCATATCAGCCGTATATTTGTTCACCCTGAAAATCCCGACCTAGTTTATGTTGCCGCGCAGGGAAATCCATGGGGACCCAACGAAGAGCGCGGTATGTACCGCTCAAAAAATGGCGGCGAGACATGGGAAAAAATCCTTTATGTTAACGAAGACAGCGGCATTGTTGATCTGACAGTCAGCGAAGAAAATCCGCGCATCATGATGGCAACATCATGGGAATTTAACAGAAAACCATGGGTCGTGGTCAGCGGCGGACCCGGTAGCCGTGTTTACAAAACCACTGATGGCGGTGACACATGGAAAGAGATAAACGAAGGACTTCCTGAACTTAAAGGTAAAATGGGCATCGCTATGGCCGCGTCTGATCATAACATCGTCTATATCGCCATTGACGCCCTTGACGGCAAGGGCGGCGTTTACCGCTCTACCGATGGCGGTGATAGTTTTATGCAAGTGAGCGATGACGGTAGGACCCACGCCCGGGCATGGTATTATCTGCATATTTATGTTGATCCTAATGATGCCAATAATGTCTACGTCTTGAACGGTGGTCTAATGAAATCCATAGATGGCGGCAAGACTTATGATACCATCCGCGCCCCCCATGTGGATCATCACGCGCTGTGGTTTAATCCAGAAGATAGCAGCAATTTCATCAATGGTAATGACGGCGGTGCCAACATCACCTTTAATGGCGGAGAAACATGGTCATCAATAATGAACCAGCCGACCGCGCAGATTTACCGGGTCATTACCGACAATCTGTTTCCCTATAATATTTATGGCTCGCAACAAGACAGCAACGCGATCACCATCAAATCAGAAACACTCAGCGGCGGTATTGGTGAACGTCACTGGTTCAGCCTTGGTTCCGGTGAAAGTTCCAGCATCGCCATGGATCCAGAAAACCCACGCTTTGTTTATAGCACCTATTTTGCCAGCATGATCGGTGAATGGGACAGAGAAACCGATAATTACCGCGACGTGCGCCCCTACCCTGAGCGGGTCACCGGTGAGCAACCAAAAAACCTGAAGCTGCGCGCCAACTGGAACAGTCCGGTGATTGTATCACCCCATGATCCAAGCGTAATTTATTATGGCTCGCAGTATCTGATGAAATCGACAGACCGCGGCGCTAGTTGGGAAATTCTTTCTGAAGACCTGACCCGCAATGATAAAGACCATCAAGGACTTGGGGGTATTCCCATATCCAATGAACAAATTACGGCCGAAAGCTATAACAACCTATTTGTCATCACCGAAAGTCCGCTTGAACAAGGTGTGATCTGGACCGGGTCAGACGACGGTCTCATCCATATCACCCGCGATAATGGAGCGACATTTGAACATGTCACTCCCCGCGGAATGCCCGATGCCATTGTCAACGTGATTGATGCTTCGCCACATCAGACTGGCAAAGCTTATTTCGCTATTGCCGGATATAAACTGAATAATTTTACCCCGATGATCTATAAAACTGACGACTATGGCCAGAGCTGGGAAAAAATAGTAAGTGGCCTGCCAGAAGATACATTCGTACGCACCGTGCGCGAAGATCCAAAGCGTGAAGGGCTCCTTTATGCCGGAACCGAAACCGGTATGTTTATATCTTTCGATGACGGTGATAACTGGCAAGAATTTCAACTAAACCTTCCCGAAGTTCCGATCACCGATCTTCATATTCGCCAAGACGATTTAGTTGTCGCCACCCAAGGCCGTTCTTTCTGGATTCTTGATAACTTAACACCACTTCATCAAATTATGGACGGTGATGTTGGCGAAGGTAATTTCCTCTACAAACCACAGTCGCCACTTCGTAGCATTTCTCTCGGTTATCCAGAATATAGTAACCAAGACGCGGATGTTATGATTGGCCGCAATCCACCGCGTGGACTTCAAGTGCAATATGTACTTGAGCAGGAACTCGGCGAAGATGATTTCATTTCCATGGAAATCTTTGATTCATCTGGATCACTTGTCCATTCGGAATATTCCAACGACACCTCACCGGTTTGCAAACTCTCGCCACTTCCAAAAAACTTAAAGAAGGCCAAAGGTGCAAATCGCTGGACCTGGAACATGATGGTGGGCAAGTATGAATGTTTTGATGAAATATTCTCGGTGACCCGTGGCCGTTCGGTTTATAAGGCCGTGCCAGGACACTATTCTGTCAAACTTACCGTTGGTGACCATAGCCAGACACAGGATTTTGAAATTCTCGTTGATCCGCGCTTAACTGGCACACACGCAGAGAACCTCAAACAATATAAGGATATGGACACACTGAATAAATCGCTCTACGGCATCATTCAGCAAATGTCACAAGGTGTTCTTGATCTGCGAGCAGCCCAAAAACAAATCGCTATAATCAAAGATGTCAGTACTTCAGAAGATATTGATGCCAAGGCCGATGCGCTGAATGACAGTCTCAATGGCTGGATCGCTAAAATCGTTCAGGAAGATTTCAGAACCTTCCAGCATGTCTATCAAATGGAAGCAAAATTCCTTATGGAAATAAAAGGTCTTATTGGTCGCATGGCCGGTTCAGATGTGCCCGTAAGTCAAGGTGCACGCGAAGTTGCACAGACATACCTCGACGAATGGAAAGACCATAAAGCCGAACTGGACGCCATTAAATCCGGTGATATTGAACGGTTCAATCTAGAAATGAAAGCGGTGAACCTGCCAGAAATATATATGCCGTAACCGTTCAGCGAAAATTTCTAAAACTTATTTTGGTCAAGTTTGGATCGATAACTTTTTGCGCGACTAACGCCATTCGAAGAAATGATATAAAGCTACCGGCTTTTATTCGATCGTCACTACTAATTTCCGCGTTTGGTGTCGCACCACGCAAAGTTAAGTGCACTCCTGGTGACCCTTGTTTGAGACTGGTGATCATGGCAATAACAGTGTTTCGGAAAACGTTTGAATCCGTTATATCAACACTGCTGAAATCCACCACCATAAAACCCGTTTTTTTCGGTTCATCAATTTGAACATCAGCCGAAGCCGTAACTTCAATTGTGGCGGTAGGAAAACAATCAAAACCCTCGCGGCGGCAAGGTGGATCTCCAATCGGACGGACCAGCATTCCATCCGCTGCAGTATAATTGTCGAGCGTGGGGCAAGGATCAGAATCGTTCAATTTACAAATCAGCACTTGATTTACTGCTGTTCTTGCCTCTTCCATATATTGTTGATTTTGATCATCAGCAGGCAATTGCTGTCCATGACTTACAAAATGAATTTCGAAGATCATTTTTTTGGTTTTAACAAATCGATACACGCCATTTTCCCATCTCAGACCTTCTCCACCGGGAATGTTGCTTCCTTCTTTGGTAAGGCAAGAGACGTTTAATATAATCTCATTTTCTTCCTGACTTACTGGCACAAGATCTAGTTGCTCGCAAACATCTTTATAACTAGAAAAAAAATAGTCCGAATATCCCAAAAGACTGGGAACTTTATCTGCGATTGGCATCCCAGTTAAAGACAACATTTGAGTCCAATTTTCCAATGTTTCACCTTTTGGTAAAAACTCTATCAGTACTTGATTGAAGTTTTGTTGTTCGTGCGCGTGAACAAACCCTGTGGGCGCGTAGTCAATAAAGAAATCTTCATTTTGTGGCAGTTTTGTCGACTGCCCAAAGGAATAACTTGTCGTTATTAATATAATAACTTGAGCAATACCGGTGAATTTAAAAAAGTTCACTTTTGGCCCCCACTTGGTTCGAATTTGGAAATGTTCGTTAATTCACACAGCCTATTCCAACTCTGCTCACTTAACAATAGTAATTTGTGATTGCTTAATGTTGAGTGTCTCACCTATTATAAATAAAAATAATTTATTAGTTTATAGGGGCCTAAAATGTCAGAGATTTTAACCAAACTTTCTAAAATATTATTCATCGCCGCATTCTTGATTTTCGGATTGACAGGCATAAGCTTGTCGCAGGATGTTGATCCGGCGCTTTATGAAAATATGAAATGGCGTGATCTTGGCTTTTCACGGGGTGGGCGCTCCACGGCTTCAACCGGGATAGCGAACGATCCGCTTACCTATTATATGGGAACAACCGGCGGCGGACTTTGGAAAACGGAAAATGCAGGCATTAGTTGGCAAAATATTTCTGATGGTCATTTTGAAACCGCAACCATCGGTGCCGTTGATGTGGCAGATAGCGATCCAAACGTGGTTTATGTGGGTACGGGTGAAGCGCCACTTCGGGGAATGAAGCTTTCCCACGGCGACGGTGTTTATAAATCAACGGACGCCGGGGCGACATGGACGAATGTAGGCCTTAAAAATTCACGGCAAATAGCCCGCATGCGTATTCATCCGACCGATCCGGACACCGTCTATGCAGCAGTGCAGGGAAATCCGTGGGCCGGCAACGAAGAACGCGGTGTGTTCAAAACAACCGATGGCGGCAAAACCTGGACAAAATCGCTTTACATCAATGAGTTAACGGGTGCTACGGACATTAGTATGGATCTGAGCAATCCACGTATCCTTTACGCGGCAATGTGGGATCATAAACGTGACCCTTGGCAAGTTCGCAGTGGCGGTGGTTCCAATTCAAGTGCCATCTATAAAACCACTGATGGCGGTGAAAATTGGGAAAAAATCGGCAAAGGGCTTCCTGATGAAATGGGTAAAATCGGTGTTGATGTATCACAAGCCAACCCAAACAAGGTATACGCCATCGTTGAAGCTGAGGGGGAAAAAGGCGGACATTACCGCTCTGATGATGGCGGTGCCACATTTAATCTCACCAGCCACGATCATATCCTCAAGGCTCGGTCTTGGTACTATCAACATATGTTCGCCGATCCAAACAATGAAAATGTCGCTTATGTCCTTAACGCACCGATTATGAAAACCATCGACGGCGGCAAAACGTGGTCACGGGTTAAAGCAACCCACGGTGATAACCACGATCTGTGGATTAATCCAACAGACAGCAACATCATGATCAACTCTAATGATGGTGGTGCCAGCATATCCCTTGATGGTGGTAAAAGCTGGTCAACACAGGCTAACCAGCCTACTGCGCAAATTTACCGTCTGTCTGTTGATAACCAATATCCATACCGCGTTTACGGCTCGCAGCAGGACAATTCTTCGGTATCGTTACCGAGCCGCTCCAAAGGCGGCGGACTTGGTATCGGTGATTGGGTTTCAACCGGCGGCGGTGAAAGTTCTCATATTGCCTTTGACCCAGACAATCCGAAAATGGTTTATTCATCGCAAATCGCTGGCGGCGTGGTTGAATGGAACGCGGACACAAAACAAGTCCGCAATATTGTTCCTTATCCTGAACGCACATTTGCGGTTCATCCGGCAGAACTTAAATACAGGGCCAATTGGAACCCACCCATAATTGTTTCACCACACGATCCTGCGACCATCTATTACGGTGCACAATTGGTGTTAAAATCGACGGATCGTGGTGTCAGCTGGACAGAAATAAGCCCTGACCTGACCCTCAATGATAAATCCCATCAAGGCGATGGCGGTGTCCCCTTTACCAATGAACAGGTGAGCGGTGAAAATTATAATACACTGTTTTACCTGGTGGAATCCCCACTTCAAAAAGGTGCGATCTGGGCCGGGTCCGATGACGGGCTGCTCCATATCACAACTGACGAAGGCGGCAGTTGGCAAAATGTTACTCCTCGCGGTGTCAAAGAATGGCAGATCAATGCCATTGAAGCCTCACCCCATAAAGCAGGGTCGGCGTATGTGGCCGTAACCGGTTATAAAATGAATAATTTCGAACCTCATATCTACCGCACCGACAATTTCGGTAAAAGCTGGAAGAAAATTGTCAAAGGTCTTCCTGAAGATACATTTGTCCGTGTCGTTCGTGAAGACACTAAAATCAAAGGCCTTCTTTACGCAGGCACCGAAACCGGCCTGTTTATATCCTTTGATAACGGTGATAACTGGCAAGAGTTTCAGGCGGATCTCCCGGAAACACCAATTACGGACCTTCGGGTCGCCCATGGTGATCTGATCGCGGCGACGCAGGGACGTGGTTTCTGGATACTCGATGATGTTCAGCCAATTCGTGAAATGGCAGACCTTGGCACCGAAGATAATCACCTGTTCAGTGTCAGAGACACCTACCGACTTTTAAGCGGCAGCACCTTGGGTGGCGGCAGTGGTAAAAATCCACCGAACGGCGCCATATTCAACTATCACCTCGCCAAAGATATAGCAGAAGACGCTGTGGTCAAATTTGAAATCTTTGATGATGCGGGCGGACTGGTCAAATCATATTCAAGCGATGCCAATAAACTTTGTAAGGAAGATCCATATTCATCAGCGAAACCAATCCCACCCGGAACCAAATCAGGTATCAACCTCTTTGTCTGGAATTTAAAAACCGAACCTCTGCCGTGTAATCCCGGACTTATTCACGCCCCACGCAGTGGTACATACACGGTTGCGCCGGGTGAATATTCGGTAAAAATGACTGTGGGTGATTATAGCTCTGAGCAGAGCTTTAACGTACTGGCGAGCCCTGATTTAACGGTTGCAGCGGATTTCTCAGACTATGAAGCGATTACCGCAAAACTGCATACAGCAGCGAATGAAATGATTGGCAATGTAAAGGCCGTTGGAGCCATAGAGAAGCAAATTAATGTCATAAAAGACGTCAGCAATTCCGACCTCGCCAATGAAGAAGCCGATAAGCTTATGAACGCACTTCAAGGCTGGCACGCCAAAATCATCAACACTAAACTTCAGACGTTTCAGGATATCATTCGTTACCCCAATAAAATGGCCCTTAACTTTAGCTTCCTGCTTGAAGATATAAATGGTGCCGGCATTCCAGTAAATAAAGGCATGTCAGAGGTTGCTGATCGTTATATGTCGGAGTGGGCGGAGGCGAAGGCAGAATATGAAGCCCTGATATCAAACAATGTTGGTGCCTTTAACGCCAAGATGAAGGAAGCAGGCCTTCCGGATATCTATATCCCATAAATCCTAACAAGCCCGGGGACCAAGTCTCCGGGCTTCGACAATTAGTTTACTTCCATATTGCCTATGGTGATTGCGGTAAGGAAGACGTTCTTCGCTGTGCGCATCATAGTCGGAATATTAGCCCATTCATCAGGGAACCCACGTCTTCCGCCGCGCTCGCTAGCGATACCGATTGATAATGTACCTCCTGCGATAGAAACATTTAAATTGGCTGACCCCGCATTTGATAGCCTTGGCTCACCGCCCAGATAATTTGATATCGCTTTTGATGTCTGCACCAACGAACTCTCTAAGGCCCCCTCTATTTGCCCAGGCGGAGTATTGGAAACCACTTCCATTTCAAATTTAAGGCCGAGTTCGTTTATGACTTCGCCAAGGATATTTCTTACCTTGTTTTCCATGGTATCAATGTGAACCTGATCAAGGGAACGAACATCCAGTGAGAACCAACCGGTTTCCGGCTTATGATTAAACACGGACCCGCTAGATAATACCGCGACATTCAGACGGGTGCGGCGGTCTTCATAAATTTGCGGCTCGGGGATTTGGAGTATACGGTCAACGGCGCGGCCAATGGCCTGATTGATATTGGGAAGTCCGCCGCGCAATGTATGCCCCGCCGGACCATATGCATGAATTTTCCACCAATGAATACCAAGTGCGCCGTAACTGATACTATTGCCTTCACCAAGAACATCAACGAACGCAACCGCCCGATCCTTATATTCCGCATAAAGATGCTTCATTCCCCGAAGGCCGGTTTCTTCTTCCGCAACGCCGGCGAACACAATATCGTGTTCAGGAACAAATCCATTATCAATGAGCGCCTTAGCCGCAACAATCAACGAAACAGACGTGAGCGACGTGTTTGTTCCCGGTCCAACCACAAGATCCCCATCAATGTGGGGCGGCACCCCGGCGGCGCGTTGGTTCTTCGCAACCGTGGTAAGATCATCAAGGGTCGATACGAATATAAGCGCCTTGTCAGAGCGCCCCTTGATCACACCAATAGCATTGGGAGCATCGTTCACGCGTACATCTTTGAGACCAATTTTACGCATTTCTTCTGCTACGGCTTCGGCTCTCTCGTGCTCCTGACCTGACGGGGAAATAATACCACCAATTTTGACAAGCATACTCGCGGCCTCACCGCGCATAGCAGAAATATCTGCGAGACCCTTTTGCACCGCCTTATCTTCGAGCACGTCTTCCAGAGATCGTTCATCTGCATTTGCAATGCTCACAAAAAATGCTACACATAAAACCGAAAATATTTTACTTCTGTTGGTCAATTTATTGCTCCCTAACCCATTTAATTTATTCCAATTAACCATAGAACTAGCGGGAGAGCAAGAATAGTCACTGACGTAAGATTGAAGGAGAACAAATGCTAGAACTCAGACCAAACTGCGAACTTTGTGACAAGGATCTACCCGTAAATTCTACAGAAGCACGAATTTGCACCTATGAATGCACATTTTGCTGTGACTGTGTGGAAAATAAACTTGAAAATGTTTGCCCAAATTGTGGCGGTGGATTTGAGAAACGCCCCATCAGGCCATCCGTTGCCCGCAGAGATGGTGTTTGCTTAATTCATCAACCCGGCTCTGAAAACAGAGTACATACAAAATATAGCGAGCAGGAAATAAGCGAATTTACTGACACGATCAAAAATATCGCTCCAGAAAATAGATAACGCACCGAGCCAAGGATTATTGAGTATGATTGAAAAATTCACCGATGTGGGTTCGATGCTGCAAACAGAACGTCCTGAAAAACCTGTTTACTGCATCTTCCCGCATGTTGTCCGTGCAAATACCAAGGAGTTTCTTGAAGGATTCCCTGGTCGCGTTCTCTATGCGGTCAAGGCGAACTCAGAGCCCGAGTTTCTCAAACTTCTGATTGGCGCTGGTGTGTGTAATTTTGACTGCGCATCACTGGGGGAGATTGAACAGATCCATGCCGTTGCGCCGGATGCAACAAAATATTTTATGATCCCCACCCGGATTAGAGGTGAGGCAAAAACGGCGCAAGAAAAATACGGTGTCCGTCATTTCGTGACCGATCATCCGATGGGTCTGGAGCAGCTCCTGTCGGAAATTGATCCATCGAAATCCACCATTTTCGCTCGCATGGAAGTTCATCACGAATCCGCTTATGAGGATCTCTCTATCAGGTTTGGCGCGCCGCCCGAAGAAATACCTGCATTGCTTCAGGCAATCCAGGACAGCGGGGCAGAACCTGCGCTTGCCTTTAACGTCGGATCGTCTGTTACCGATCCGGAAGCCTACCGTTTCGCCATGTCGGTCACCAAATCTGTTCTCGACCAACTGCCGTTTAAACTTCGGTTGATTGATGTGGGGGGCGGCTATCCAAAATCATATCCAGATTTTATCGTCCCAGAACTTGGTGGCTATTTTGAAGCGGTTAAGGACTCGTTCGCTACACTCTCTCTGGCCGAAGGTGCAGAAGTACTCGGCGAGCCCGGGCGAGCACTATCAGCGCCCTGTATGTCTGCTGTCGTTGAAGTTCTACTGCGCAAAGATGATCGTTTGTATCTTAATGACGGAATGTATGGCGCCTTTTGGATGTTGCGGATTGACGGGCCAAATTGCTTCCCAGTTCGATGCTTTCGCGACGGTGAACTTCTGTCGGGTAAAGAGAAAGAATTTCAATTAAATGGGCCTACATGCGATTCAACCGACACCTTTCCAGTACTCGTTTCACTACCATCAGACATCAGACCCGGTGACTATCTTGAATTTGGAATGATGGGCGCCTATAGCGTCAGCGGGCGAACAAATTATAATGGTTACTACAGCGACCGGATTGTACACATAACATCACCAGGAGAGCGCCCGCCTGACGCTCAAGATTAAATGTAAGCGTTAATCGTCGTGAAATTTGGCTTTTCGCTTTTCAATAAAGGCCGCCATACCTTCCTTTTGGTCTTTGCTGGAAAATAGCGAATGAAATATACGTCGCTCAAACAGCAACCCTTCCTGAAGCGAAGTCTCAAGTGCCCGGTTTACCGCCTCGCGTGCCAGCATAGTCGATGCCGTGCCAAAAGATGCTATTGTCTGGGCCGTCTCCATAGCTTCGCAAAGGAGATCCTCATCTTCGATCACCCGCGCTGCAAGCCCCGCTCTTTCCGCCTCTTCAGCGTCCATCATCCTTCCAGTGAGAATCAAATCCATGGCTTTTGACTTTCCGACCAGCTTGGTTAGCCGTTGCGACCCACCCATGCCCGGGATCACACCAAGTTTGATTTCGGGTTGGCCAAATTTTGCTGATTTCGCGGCAAAAACCATATCACACATCATGGCAAGTTCGCATCCACCACCAAGTGCGTAGCCACTTACCGCAGCAATTTTTGGCTTTCTGAGCTTTGCGAATATTTCCCATTGGGAAAAATAATCTTCAATGACCATTTCAATATTGTCTTTATCAACCATATCTTTGATATCAGCACCAGCGGCGAACGCCTTCTCTGAGCCGGTAATGACGAAACAGCCAACATCTGGATCTTTATCAAGCGGTGACAGCACCTCAACCATCTCATGTAGGACCTCTGCGTTAAGCGCATTGAGAGCATCCGGACGGTTTATCTGCACAAGCACCACACGGCCTTCCTGGCTTATCTTGATTGTATTTGTCATTTCATCTCCTCTTTTTTCAATATTATAAAGAAGAGAGCCTAAACCACCAAGCGGCTTTCAAAATTAATGGTGATTATTTTTTTGATCACCTCGAAATGGCACCATGAATAGTCAGCGAAATTTAAGGTTCTTTCGATTTAACTCACTAACTGATCTACAACCCATCAACATCATGCCGCGTTCAATTTCATTGCGCATTAATGACAATGATCGCTCGACGCCTTTTTGTCCTGCCGCAGCGAGGGGGAATAGATAAAAACGCCCTCCGCCCACCGCCTTAGCACCAAGGGAAAGTGCCTTGAGCACATGAGTACCACGCTGAATGCCACTGTCCATGATTACGTCGATTTCATCACCAACCGCATCTACAATTTCTGCTAATTGGTCAAATGGACTTCGGGAACCGTCCAGTTGACGCCCACCATGATTTGAAATTATGATACCAGTGCAACCGATATCGACAGCTTTTTTCGCATCTTCAACGCTCATAATTCCTTTCAGACAAAACTCACCGTCCCAAAACTTGACCATCTCCGCTACATCATCCCAGGTCATAGAAGGGTCAAGCATATCGGTAAAATAACGTCCTATTGACATCGCTCCGCCGCTCATATCCACATGAGCATCCAATTGAGGTAGGCTGAATTTTTCATGGGTAATATAATTAATCCCCCACATTGGTTTGAGAACGAATTGAAGAAGCCCAGCCAAAGTCAATTGAAACGGTATGGAAAATCCGGTTCTGAGGTCACGTTCGCGATTTCCGCCCGTAATGGTGTCCACGGTTAACATCATAACATCGATACCGACTTCTTTGGCTGTTTCCAGCATAGCCCGATTTAAACCGCGGTCTTTATGAAAATAAAATTGATAGGCTTGTGGGTTACTATGCTTGGCCTTAATATCCTGCAAACTTACCGTGCCGAGAGACGAAACCCCAAACATGGTGCCGAACTTTTCCGCAGCAGTAGCAACTGCAAACTCTCCTTCATGGTGAAACACTCTCTGCAAAGCTGTCGGTGAACAATATATCGGCATGTCCAGTTTTTGCCCCATGACGGTGACCGACATGTCTATATCTTCCACACCGGTTAAAACATTAGGCACTAAATCACAATCTTCAAAACTTTGCCAATTGCGCCGATACGTCACTTCATCGTCGGCGGCACCATCAATATAATTAAAAATGGGACTTGGAAGGCGCCTTTTGGCAAGTTTTCTAAAATCGTGAAAATTATGGCAATGTTCAAGACGCATTATGGTTCCCTATTCATCTGTCTTGCCTTCTGCACTCTGTTTGGCGACACGACGATCATTATACCATACACCGCCAAATATCACGAGCAACGCTATCGGTAATAGTGCCACGGTCTGGAAGGACTTCTCAGCAGCATAGATAAGAGAATTTACCTGTTCAGGGCTTCCGTCTACCATGGCTGCGAATGCATCCGCACCGCCTGCGGCTTCTAATTTTGCACGGTCATAGGCAGCGCCAAGTATGGGCAGAACAATATAGGTCGACATTGCACCGGCCGAACCAATAAGGCCAATTGCCCAAGCGCCACCGCGCGGGTAGCGCTCCGCAGCAGATGCGAGCATTGTTGGCCACATGAAACAAACACCAGCACCCCAAATAGTTGCGGCAAAAAACCCGGTAATCGGGCTGTCTGCCACACTGAGCATATAAAGCCCGACACTGGTAAATAATGCAGAAAACCAAAGTAGCCCTACCGGTGAAATTTTATGAGCAATCGGACCCGCAAAATGGCGCAAAACGAACATGATACCGCTTACATATACCAGCAATAAAATACCACGCATACCGACGGTGTGGGTCAGTGCAAGATCAACCCATTGGCCAGGGGCCAGTTCCGACGACGCGGTCAGGAACATAGCACCAAACCAGATGAAAAAACTTGGTCGACGGAAAATTTCCTTGATCATATCACCGAAACCAACATCAAGTTCTGAACTTTCCGTCTTGGGAAACTTAACGCCGATATTCAGAATTAGAAAGGCGAACGCCGGAATAAAAATAAACGAAAGAGCAATTTGCCAATTAAGTCCAATGGAGTTAATGGCAATGCCTGAAAGCCCCCCAACGATAAGCCCAGCGGGCCACCAAGCATGGAGTACGTTTAATCGGTGGGTTTTATCTTCGGGATATAATGATGCTGTTGCCGGATTTATCGCGGCTTCAACAAATCCCCAAGCCATTCCTTTGAGGAGCATCCCGATCCAGAGCGCCCAATAAATATTAGCACCACTGGCAATGTCCCCTGCGAAAATGACTATGGCGTTACCGATGATAATAAGCGATGCGGCGAGGGTTATGGCGCGGCCCATACCGATTGTGTCCATAAAGGGACTAACGAGAAAGAGGGTTACCGAAAAACCCAAAAAGATTATCCCCAAAATTTCACCGATCATAGTCGCCGAAGTTTTAAAATCTATCGGATCAAGAAAATTGGTTTTAAGATCGGCTGCAACCGTCGCCCCCAGTGACATGGATATAGCGATCGTAAACAACGCCATTGTACATATTAGAAATATTCTACGCCGATCGTAATCTATATGCGACATGTTTAACCCCTTTTATATTGAGAAATGTTCTTTGAGGGCGGAAAATCCACCCTGAAATACCCCGTTTGCAACCATATCGACTTTTTCTTTTTCTTCACCTGGGGCTGTATTAAATTCAGCCGACCATTGAATATAAGTCCGGTCGCCATCAGTTATAGGACGCAGTTCCATGGTAGAAATATAATCAAGAAGTCCAAGTCCCGTTGTCAGCATGTCATAAGAAAATGCGTAATCCAGTTCGGAATACGCGAGCAACGTTTCCCTGATATTTTCACCGTCCTGAAGATTAAAATTACGCACGCATCCTATTGTGCGCGGATCAAGCCCGTCTTCTATCTCACCATCAGCAATAGCAGGATGCCATTTGGGCAGATCATTAAAACCGCGGACAACTTCCCAGACCTTGTCGATGGGGGCATCAATTACAGATGTTTCAAATACAGTGACCATGTTCTTTCTCCGCTTATTTAATCTTCATGTTTTTAAAAGTTCTTGTGCACTCAGTCAGTGCAATTTCTGTAGGCAAACGTTCCATACTGCTGGCACCATAAAACCCATGGCAATCCGGACACCTCTCAAGGATATACTGCGCATCTTCCGGTGTTGAAATGGGACCGCCGTGACATAGATAAATAATATCATCGCGCACGGTTTTTGCTGCTGCGATCCAGTCATTGATCTGATCGGCACACTGATCAAGCGTAGGCGCAGTGGATACGCCGATTGCCCCGCCTGTAGTACATCCCAAATGAGCAACAATGATATCAGCCCCTGCTTGCGCCATATCGATAGCTTCCTGCGCGTTAAAGACGTAAGGGGTTGTCAGCATATCATGCTCATGGGCGATCCTGATCATGTCCACTTCAAGACCAAACCCCATGCCGGTTTCTTCAAAATTTGCACGGATATTTCCGTCAAATAGCCCGATGGTCGGGAAATTTTGAACCCCGCTAAAGCCCATATCTTTTAACTTAATGATGAACCGTTCCATATCCACAAATGGGTCAGTGCCATTAACGCCGGCAAGCACGGGAACGTCCTTTACCATCGGTAGCACTTCTTTTGCCATATCGACTACAATTTCATTTGCGTTACCGTAGGATAATAATCCGGCCAGCGAACCACGTCCCGCCATGCGGTACCGGCCAGAGTTATAAATAACGATCAGGTCAATACCACCCGCTTCTTCACATTTAGCGGAAAGGCCTGTACCAGCGCCGCCGCCAATGATCGGGATGCCTTTTGCAATTTGTTCTTTAAAGCCCGCCATGAGCTCTTGTCTACTTAATTTATTCATTTTGAAATTCTTTACTTAGTTCATTGTAATTGTTGGCAAGTGCCATTGAAAATTCCATATCATTTATGTGATACGGCAGTTTTATGATTGAAACAATTGGATTTGAGACGGTCTTTTCAAGTGCTTCTGTGAAGGCAGCATCTGCGGCCGGATCATAAAAGTCCATACCTTCATCATCAAGTGCCGACACACCGGCAAGTGGTATCAGAAAGCGGGCTGGTGATTTAAATTTATTCAGTTTACCACCAATCCATTTTCCCATATCCACATTTTCCTCCTCCGTGGTTCTCATCAGGGTAATTTGCGGGTTATGTTCGTAAAATAGCCTGTCTGCATACTTTTCCGGGATCGTCGACGGCGCGCCGAAATTGACCATATCGATGGCCCCGCAGGATCCAACATATGGAATACCCGCTTCAATAAAGCTATCCAGCCGCCGTTCACCAGCGCTCAGTATGCCGCCCATCAGATGATCGGCAATCTCCGTGGTCGTTACATCAATGACACCTGAAAGCCTGCCATTTTCCACTAATTTCTCCAGTGTTTGGCCACCAGTTCCCGTCGCATGAAATACTAGACACTGATTGTCGCGTTCATGACGGGCCTTCAGCGCTTCAACACAAACAGTTGTAACCCCAAACATAGTCATACCAATGACTGGCTTGGATGATTGCGCAGGTTCGTGGTGTTTTTCAATCATGCCAAAAAGTGCGTGAGCCGCGTTGGATAATACCTGTTCAAGAATAGGATTAAGTCCGCTGATATCAGTGACCGAATACATCATGCAGATATCTGATGTTCCCACATAAGGAGCAATATTACCCGACGCCATGGTGGAGACGATAACTTTGGGCACACCAAGTGGTAAATTCTGAAATGCCGGACTGATCAGTGCTGTCC
>CAXBLS010000079.1:0-15594 GCA_963976585.1 uncultured Kordiimonadaceae bacterium | reverse complement strand
TGGAGTGGCACCCGAAACAACCCATCCAAGATCACACGCGAATCACTGATTGTGCGTGGGCAGGCCAACTTGCTCGAAGATCTTGAGGCAAAAGAGGACCTAGAACGAATTCGCTTACTGTTTAGTGATCTTGAGCGAAAAAAAGATTTAATTGAGCTACTTGGGCTCGCAAAAGATGCCGAAGGAGTGAGAATTTTTATCGGTTCTGAAAATAATCTCTTTTCTCTTTCCGGTTCATCTGTTATCGCTGCACCTTATATGGATGAAAAAAACAATTTACTGGGCGTTATTGGCGTTATTGGACCGACAAGGTTGAATTATGCCCGCATCATCCCCATGGTAGATTATACAGCTAAAATTATTGGAAAAATACTCTAATGACTGAAGAACAAGAAAATAATGATAAAGAAACACCCGAAGACAAACTGGTTAATCAACTGGATTCTGGTGGAAACGAAAACTCCGAAGAAGAAGTGACACCACTGTCTGTTGCGGAAGCAGAGATCAATGATCTCCGTGATAAGCTACTGCGCGCCGTCGCGGAAACAGAGAACGTGCGCAGGCGTTCTGAAAAAGAAAAGGCGGACGCCGCAAACTACTCCATGACAAACTTCGCCCGTGATATGCTGGCGATTGGCGACAACCTGCACCGTGCCCTCGAAAGTCTTCCCGAAAACGAAGAATTATCGGACAGTGTCAAAACCCTGATCGAAGGTGTAAAAATGACCGACCGCGAACTTCATAATATTTTTGTGCGCCACGGCATTGATAAAATTGATCCAAAAGGCGAAGCATTTGATCATAATCACCACCAGGCCATGTTTGAAGCAGAAACAGACGATCCAAACGGAACGGTGATTCAGGTAATGCAGATCGGTTATAAAATTAAGGACCGCCTGCTGCGTCCGGCAATGGTCGGCGTTTCAAAAGGCGGCTCTGAAAAACCTCACGAAGGTATTGACACAAAAGCTTAAAAAAAAGGATGGTCACGGTACCATCCTTTTTTTCGCATTTCCGCTTAATTTAGTTTGGCTGTTTCGCCAGTACGTCAAGCTCTTTTTCAACCGTAACACCGCTTTCAAATTTAAGCGTCAGGTCGATCTTATCTCCTGGGCCATATTTATTGTTGGTTTCAAAAAGCATGATATGATAGCCGCCCGGCTTTAATTCCACCGTGCCACCAGCCGGTACGTCTATTGACATAACCTGGCTCATTTTCATCACACCGTCTTTCATGGTGTGTTCATGCATTTCCACTCTAGCGGAAACTGACGACGTTACGCCAATAAGCTTATCGGCCATGGCACCGTTGTTTTTAATATGAAAATATGCTCCACCAGGACGTCCGGCAATGAGAATGGGACGCGCCCACTCGCCGGAAACAACAATATCACCTTGCTGTGCAGTTGCACCAATAGGCAACATAAAAAGTGCCACGATTACTACTAATAGTCTTCTCATTATAGATCCTCATAAAATACATTTATATTCTCAATCGTTATAGATCGGCCACATCCTATAAACAACAGGAATGTGGCAATTTTTAAAAAATTAAAAAACTTGCAACAAAACCCTTGCAGTCATGGAAAACACCCTTATATAAGCACCATGAGTTAAACGCAAAAAGCGTGCAATATTTATTAATTAAAAATACCGTTGCTCCGGGCATAAATGACGTTGTAGCGGTGATTAAATAGAACGAGGATAGTATGGCTAAAGTTATTGGCATAGATTTAGGAACAACCAATTCATGTGTTTCCATCATGGATGGCTCGAAACCAAAAGTGATTGAAAACGCAGAGGGGGGTCGTACGACACCTTCAATGGTTGCTTTTCTTGAAGACGGTGAAAAATTAGTCGGCATGGCCGCTAAACGTCAAGCCGTCACAAACGCAGAAAACACACTGTTTGCGATTAAACGTCTTATAGGACGTTCATTTGATGATCCGGCAACAAAAAAAGATATTGAAATGGTGCCCTACAAAATCATCAAATCAGACAGCAACGATGCATGGATTGAAGCGCGCGGCGATAAAATGAGCCCGTCGCAGGTGTCTGCTCTTATTCTTCAGAAAATGAAAGAAACAGCTGAGCAGTATCTTGGCGAGCCAGTAACACAAGCAGTTATCACGGTTCCTGCCTACTTTAACGATGCACAGCGTCAAGCAACCAAAGACGCCGGCAAAATTGCCGGTCTTGAAGTTCTACGCATCATTAACGAACCAACCGCTGCCGCACTTGCCTACGGTCTTGATAAGAATGAAGGCAAAACCATCGCAGTATACGACCTTGGTGGCGGTACATTTGATGTATCGATCCTTGAAATCGGTGACGGTGTATTCGAAGTAAAATCAACCAACGGTGATACATTCCTTGGTGGTGAAGATTTTGATATGCGTCTCGTCGAGTATCTTGCTGATGAGTTCAAGAAAGAAAACGGCATTGACTTAAAAGGTGACAAGATGGCACTTCAACGTCTTAAAGAAGCCGCTGAAAAAGCCAAGATCGAGCTATCATCTGCTACACAAACTGAAATTAACCTGCCGTTTATTACCGCAGATGCATCAGGACCAAAGCATTTAACCGTGAAGCTTACACGTGCTAAATTGGAAGCACTGGTTGATGACCTGCTTCAACGCACGGTGAAGCCATGTGCCGCAGCCCTTAAGGACGCAGGCGTAACCGCCAGTGAAATTGACGAAGTGGTTCTTGTTGGTGGTATGACACGTATGCCTAAAGTGGTAGAAACCGTAAAAGAATTCTTCGGTAAAGATCCGCATCAAGGTGTTAACCCTGATGAAGTGGTTGCCATGGGTGCCGCAATTCAGGCGGGCGTGCTTCAGGGCGACGTTAAAGACGTTCTTTTGCTTGATGTGACACCACTTTCACTTGGTATTGAAACACTTGGTGGTGCGTTCACGCGTCTTATTGACCGCAACACAACAATCCCGACCAAGAAGTCGCAAACATTCTCCACTGCCGAAGATAATCAGTCCGCCGTGACTATCCGTGTCTTCCAAGGTGAGCGTGAAATGGCCGCTGACAATAAAATCCTTGGTCAATTTGATCTGGTTGGTATTCCAGCTGCACCACGCGGAGTTCCACAAATTGAGGTGGTGTTTGATATTGATGCAAACGGTATCGTTAATGTGTCTGCCAAAGATAAAGGTACTGGTAAGGAACAAAACATCCGTATCCAGGCATCTGGTGGTCTTAGCGATGACGACATCGAAGAAATGATCAAACAAGCTGAAGCGAACGCCGAAGAAGATAAAAAGCGTCGCGAGCTTGTTGATGCGAAGAATAAAGCAGAATCGCTTGCCCACACTATCGAAGGACAGATCAAGGAACATGGTGAGAAGCTTGCTGATGAAGACAAATCAGCAATCGAAGACGCTATTACCGCTGTTCGCGCCGCACTGGAAGGTGAAGATGTTGCTGCTATCACAGCAGCGACAGAGACACTTGAACAAGCCGCCATGAAGCTTGGCGAAGTGATATATGGTGATCAGGCAGATGCTGGAGCCGGTGACGCTGCCGCTGCAGATGAAGCAGCTTCCGCGGAAGAAGCAAACGACGATGACGATATTGTCGACGCTGATTTTGAAGAAGTTGATGACGACAAGAAGTAAGTGGGCGTTAATCTGCTAAACTAATTCTGAATTGCGCCACTTAAAAATAGGTGGCGCAATTCCTGTAAAAAGGCTGATTGGGTTTTAAATGTCGAAAATATGCTATTATGAAATGCTGGGAGTGAGCAAAGGTGCTGATGCATCAGAGCTAAAATCCGCCTACCGTAAACTTGCCATGCAATTTCATCCGGATAAAAATCCCGATGATGCCTCCGCAGAAGCGAAATTTAAAGAAGTCAGTGAAGCCTATGACATTCTCAAAGACGACCAAAAGCGAGCCGCTTACGATCAATTTGGTCACAGCGCCTTTGAAAATGGTGGTATGGGCGGTGGTGGTGGTGGTGGCTTCCATGGTTTTGAAGCATCAGGTTTTTCAGATATTTTTGAAGACCTGTTCGGCATGGGCGGTGGTGGTCGCCGCAGAGACCCTAACGCCGCGAGCCGAGGCGCCGACCTTAGATACAATCTGAGTATTACACTTGAAGATGCTTTTCGTGGCATTTCTGAAAAAATTACAATTCCTACCGACGTAAGCTGTGAAAGTTGCGATGGAAGCGGTGCCGAGGACGGCACCAAGCCTACCGCTTGTACGTCCTGTAATGGAATTGGTAAAGTCAGAAGCCAGCAGGGCTTCTTCATGGTTGAGCGCACTTGTCCAGCCTGTCAGGGCAAAGGATTGGTCATTGAAAACCCATGTAGTGATTGCCGCGGCAGCGGTAAAAAGAAAAAGAACAAAACTCTGGATGTTAAAATCCCGGCCGGTGTCGAAGAAGGCACCCGCATCAGATTAAGCGGCGAAGGAAAAGCTGGCGCAAGAGGCGGTCCCAGCGGTGACCTCTATATTTTCATAGACATCGAATATCACCCTATATTTCAAAGAGATGGTTCAACCGTATATTGCGAAGTACCAATCCCCATGACCACAGCGACACTCGGTGGCACTATCGAAGTCCCCACTGTTGGTGGCGAAAAAGCAGACGTTAAAATTCCCTCAGGCACACCAACTGGCAAACGTTTCAAAATTCCGGGCAAAGGCATGCCGATCTTAAACAGAGGAACACATGGCGACATGGTGATTGAGGTAAGCGTCGAAACCCCTGTGAACCTTAGCAAAAAGCAAAAGGAACTGCTTCGTGCTTTCGCTGACGACTGCGGTGACAATGTAAGTCCTGAAGCATCGGGTTTTTTTAATAAAGTAAAAGAACTTTGGGAAGAAATTATCGATTAGCCGGCAAAAAAATAAGGAGGAAAACTTTCCTCCCTGTTTTTAATTCATGCTTCAATAGTTTTTAATCTTCGGAAAAATGTTTCGCTTGGCGGTCCATTTTATCAAGGAAACTATTCATAAAATCAACCTCACCGCCGTCAACACAAGCCAAAAGTTCCCTGATCCAGACACCATGTTTCTCTTCGGCTTTTTTCAGCTTGTCACGACCTTCATCTGTAAGAGCAACACTGTATATACGGCGATCCGACGGAAGTGATTTTTTTACAACCAAACCAGCTGTCTGAAGACGAGTTGTCATTCCTGTCATGTTAGCATTTGAAACCAAGAGTTCGCGTGACAAATTACTCATCGTAATTTCACCGCCTTCCGCTCGTTGAATTGCTAAGAGGACTTCATATTTCGCAAGAGATATATCAACTTCCTGCGTCATTCGGCGATTAAGTTCTTGCGTAAGACGACTGCTATTACCGATCATGCGGCTCATAAGTATTGTTTTTTGACAAACCCCACCATCATCCTTGGTCATATTCATTGAATTCTACTCCCAGTACTCATACTACAATACCAACCATTACCACATATCTGTCTCTAATCTAAACGATTCTGCTCAGAAATCTAATAGTGGAAAGTACGTTTACGCTTTTATTAACCCGACCCCATTCCATCCCCACCTAAACCAATATATATTAGAAGTCATTGATATAGATCAAATGTGTGATTTAAATTCATCTTATATTGATGTTGGAATTTGCGTTAATAACGATTGATTTGCTCCAAATATGGAAATAAGATTGTATACAAAAATAAGTGTTATTGAAAAACGTTATGGCCGACATAAATTTCGAAAGCGATGCAAAGCATGTTATCGATGCGCTTGCTAAGTATCTCATTGAATGCGAAGATCATTCGCAACAAGTGATCAATCAACCACCTATATTTGACATAATAAATGATCTGGAAATCGATACATTGGTTGCAAACGGGGGGTTGACGGGACACAAGTTGGAAAAATTTGTCTCGGATTATTTGAAATCAACAACCAGACTCCATCACTCTCATTATATGGCCCATCAAGTGAGCGTTCCACACCCAACAGGTGCATTGGGCTCCTTCATTGATGGCCTCACCAACAACGCCATGGCCATTTATGAAATGGGACCGGGAGCAACAGCGATCGAATTTTACATGATCAATTGGATGCTCAAAAAAATCGGGTGGATCCCCTCTCCCGTACCAGGGTCTCCAACAGGCCAGAAACTGACGTCATATGGTGGCGGGGTGATGACCCATGGTGGTTCACTGGCAAATCTGACGGCAATGGTCGCCGCAAGAAGCGCTGCGTTTCCAAATTTCTGGCGTGACGGCAACTCGGGTGATGTGGTTGTTCTTGTGCCTGAACAATCCCACTATTCTCTAAAACGCACCGTTGGTATTCTTGGACTTGGTGAAAGAAACTGCATTTCCATGCCTGCCGACGAAGATGGTCGTGTGTTACCCGAAAGAATACCCGAACTTATTAAAAACCTTGAATGCGACGGTAAAAAAATTATGGCTATTGTTGGCAATGCTTGCGGCACAGCCGCTGGTCTTTATGATCCTCTCGATAAGATTGGCACCATCTGTAATGAACATGGCATTTGGTTTCATGTTGATGCTGCCCACGGGGCCGGAGCAATCGTCTGCGACGAATATCGTTATCTGGTGAATGGTATTGAGAGCGCAGACAGCGTAATATGGGATGCCCACAAAATGTTCAGAACCCCAGTGTTGTCGGCAGCTATTCTCGTTAAAAATCACCGTCACCTTGATCACGCATTCTCACAGGAAGCAAGTTATTTAGTCCATGAAAAGGAACAACCCGGTGTCGATCAGATGATGCGCGCCGTTGAATGCACGAAATCAGGACTTGGTCTAAAAATGTTCATGTCAATTGCAGCTATGGGTGAAGATGGTCTCACTGATTATATCAGTAGCCGAACAAAACTTGCCGTTGAAGCCGCGAACTATATTGAAACACAAAACGATATTCAGTGCCCGGTGACACCGGAAACCTGTATTCTTTGTTTTCGTATTGGTGACGATGATCATCGCCAGCTGGAAATCCGCAAAAAGCTTTTAAAAAGTGGTAATTTTTATATCTCAACCACCGAATATAAAAATGCCCGATGGCTGCGCTGTGTTCTTATTAATCCGAAGACAACATTAGATGATCTAAAAGAATTATTTAACGAAGTCAGAAAAATTAACACTGAACTTGATACTTAGAGCACAGCAATAACGATGTCTGAGGTGAGTATTTGTGGTAAAACCTCCGGATTTGACATATCACTGCCGGCGGGAAAATATAAATAGAGCGGCACGCCAATGCGACCATAGCTTTGCAGCGTTTTTGTAATATCAGGATTTTGATTGGTCCAGTCGCCAACCATAACTGTGATGCCATTGTCACTGAACGCTTTGTGAACCTCAGGCTGTGATAATGCCACCCGCTCATTGAGCTTACAGGTAACGCACCAGTCGGCCGTAAAATATACGAATACCGCTTGTCTATTATCAATAAGTTCCTGTAACTGCACAGAACTAAACGGGACGGCATTTAGTCCACCATCGTCGGCGGCAACTGACGTTTTTTCAATCTCCATATTTGATACTACATATCCAAAATAGAGTACCGCCAGCAAGCATGCGCCTGATAGTATTTTCCAGGCCATTTTATTCTTTGAATTGGCCCACAGCGAAATCGCCAAAAGCAAACTTGCTGCCACAGCAACTGTCATTGCGTTTACACCAATCTGATTGCCAAGTATCCAGAACAGCCACAGCGCCGTCGCCAACATCGGAAATCCCAATATATTTCGCATGGTTTCCATCCATGAACCTGGCCGTGGCAATGCACGTCTGAGCACCGGCGCATAGCATAGCAGTAAATATGGAAACGCCAGCCCTAAACCCAAAGAGAGAAACACGAAAAACCCGCCCAGACCACCATTTATAAACGCATAGCCGAGTGCAGTGGCCATAAACGGTGCCGTGCACGGTGTTGCAACCACAACCGCCAACACACCGGTGAAGAATGTCGAACGGCGATTTGCTGATTTGCCGCCCTCGTTCTGAACCAAACCCTGACCCCACCCACTAAACGCACTACCAAATTCAAACACACCTAACAGATTAAGCCCAATTAACACCATTAGCAGACCGAGAATAAAATTGACGATCGGCATCTGCATATGAAACCCCCATCCCAAGGACAAAGCATTGACCACAACACCAATAAGGCCAAACGAAACGACCACCCCAGCGGTATAAATAAGACCACTTAATCTAGCCTCACGGGGATGTTTACTTGATAATTCAACCACACTCATGGCTTTAAGGCTTAAAATCGGGAACACACAGGGCATCAAATTTAGGATAAGGCCACCAATAAATGCAAATGAAAGTGCCATTGCAAGTCCAAGTTCTGATGACACCTTCGGTTGCACCGCCGCCATCTCCCGAGGCGCCGCAACGGGTTCGTCAGATTTGATCGCGGTTAGCAAATAAGCTTTTTCCGCGCCGTCACCAGTTTTGAACTTGAGAAGAAAGCTAAATTCCTGATTATCAACATATCCGTATGCGTTTTGAAAGCGGCCTATAATATTACCATCAACAAATGACAAATCCTGATGGTAGACATTTTCCATCATCCCTTCAGTATGAGGAAATAAATAAGCACTTTCAATCACCGGATATTCAGCTGGCACCTCTGCCTTTACGGTAAAACTCTGCCCGTCCGTATGAAACTGACTTACCCAATCGGCAGTTAGCGGCATATCTGCCTTTGCTGCCTCAACCAGGGCCATCAGGTCTGGCTCTATGGCACTTTCACCAACGGGCAAGGAAAAGCCGATCTTGGCATCCTGCGGCACACACAGGGCATCCGAGCAAATAAGCCAAAACGCATTTCCTGATATTTGCAGTTGCGAAACGTCGACATCTTCTGCGACGCGCGCATCCGCCAAAATAGTTACTTTACCGTCATATCCGTAGGAGACAATCTCTTCAAACGGAATTAGATGCGGGGTTGTAAACTGCAAGGGACCAATCTCAACACCTTCCGGCACGTCCCAGTCCATCTCTAGTTTGAGGCCTGCGTCGCCAGGGTTTTCCCAGTAGGCATGCCAGCCCTGATCCGGGGTGAGTTCAATGATAATATGAAACTCGTCGCCAGCACTTACCGAGCGGTAATCAGTGCGCATCTCAATTTCTGACAAATCCGTGCGAACAACATCAGCTGCGCTCGGGCATAGAGCGGCTAAAACGAATAGATTTGCGGCAAATAACATCTGCCATATTTTACGACATATCATGTCACTGACTTACACCCTTTTAAATGTCACAGGCAAGTAAATTTTCTGTGTACTGCAAACACTTAATTAATATATAGTTCGTAATATAGCCAAAATTAACTGGACTGGAAATGAATATGAATATCCTGGTAACTGGCGGCACCGGATACATTGGCAGCCACACTGTCTTACTGCTCCTTGAAGCGGGCCATACCGTGACAGTGATTGACAATCTTTGCAACTCTTCACCGGAATCTCTTAACCGGGTTAAAAATATAACCGGGAAAAATAATCTTGAATTTATCGAACTTGATATTCGCGACGTGGGTGGGCTGGAGAGCTTGTTTTCAGCCAATAATTTTGACGCAGTCGTCCATTTTGCCGGACTTAAAGCGGTTGGTGAAAGCACAGAAAAGCCCCTTGAATATTATGATAACAATGTTGGCGGCACCACAATTCTTTGCGAAGCCATGAAGAATTCTGGTGTCAAAACCCTTGTCTTCAGTTCTTCAGCAACAGTTTACGGCGATCCTGAAACTGTTCCCATAACCGAAAGTGCTCCAACTGGTGGCACCACCAATCCGTATGGAACATCGAAGCTGATGATCGAACAAATGCTTGAGGATCTCTATAAGTCGGATAATAGTTGGAATATCGCCCGCCTGCGTTATTTCAACCCGGTTGGTGCCCACAGCAGTGGACTGATCGGCGAAGATCCATCAGGTATCCCCAACAATTTAATGCCTTACATCACTCAGGTCGCCTCAGGAAAACTTGAACAGCTTTCTGTCTTCGGTGATGATTACGATACCCCGGATGGCACCGGTGTGCGCGATTACATTCACGTGATCGACCTTGCCAATGGTCATTTAAAAGCACTGGATAAGCTCATCAGCAATCCCGGGTTGGTGACTTACAATCTTGGTACAGGAAATGGTTATAGTGTTCTTGATATGATAAGGGCCTTTGAAGAAACAAACGGCATCAAAATTCCCCATAAAATCGCACCCCGCCGCGAAGGTGATATCGCCAGTTGTTATGCTGATCCGACCCGGGCGAAAAATGAGCTTAGCTGGCAGGCACAAAAAGACTTACGTGACATGGTTGGTGACGCCTGGAACTGGCAGTCAAAAAATCCAACAGGATATTAATAACCGATTTTAGTGAGCCGCTTTAAACTGCCCGCTTGGCTTATAATGGGTAAGATAATTGGGTATGATCGCCTCAGCAGGTGTTGGAGTTACACCAAGATCCGCTAGAGTTGCACAACCTTCGCCAACAACATTATCATGCTCAAGCAATCTTAGTTGATCCATAGTCACCATCGGATTTGGCAACATTCCCAGGAAAAATGCCTGCAAATAAGCCAACTGTATGGGAATAGTGATCATGGGTACATTTTGTTCAGTCACGCGGTTGACCATTTCAAGCAGTGCTCGGAACGTATAAACTTTGGGGCCGCCAAGTTCATAAATTTTTCCTGCCGCGTCACTATTTCCAATGACATTTGTGATAGCAGTGGCTACATCACCCACGTAAACCGGTTGCATTTTGGTATCCCCGCAAATAACCGGCATTATTTGAAACATTTTTGCAAGCCCGGCAAATTTATTAAAGAACAGGTCATCCGGACCAAATATCACACTTGGACGAACAATGGTCGCATCGGGATACGCTTTAAGAACAGCCGCTTCACCGGCCGCTTTTGAGCGTGCATATTTAGAGGCCGATTCAGCGTCCGCACCGATGGCCGATAAATGAACAAGCTGCTTGGCCCCTGCGATGGCCGCAATTTCAGCAATAAGCGCAGCACCTTTATGATGAACTTTATCAAATGTCTGTGACCCGCTTTCATGAAGGATACCAACAAGATTAATGACATAGTCAGCATCCATAATCGCCGCTTCTAAAGAATGACGGTTTCTAAGGTTTGCTTGTGAGATTTGCACCTGACCAAGATCGCCAAGTGGCTTAACATGAAGGGCATTGTTTGGATGACGAACAGCAACCCTTATGCGGTAACCTGCTTTTGCAAGATGCTGCACCAAGGTTTTACCGACAAAGCCTGATCCACCGAAAATCGTAACCAGTTCACCGCTCATATTCCGCCTCCAATTAAAAACATTCTATAGGTTCTTTTTAGCCGCATTTTAGGTGCTGCGTCCAGCGCCATTTTAATAAAACGGCAGATTGTTGCATTAATACATTATCTGCGGATGGTTGTTCGGAAGTGTTCGTTTGCCAACTCAGTATTTAAAAGCGCTTCTTTAAAAGATACTCCCACTTTGATCTGGCTTGGGACTTGGCATTTTCATCTTTAATCAGATAATATTCATTTGCATAACTATTGGAATAGCTTTCCCAGCCATAATTCTTCATGATCTCTTTAAGCGGTAGAGTTGTTCTCGTTTTTAGATATTGATCAAAATAATCACTTAAATCCAGACCGGTTGAAGTTGACATCGTCTCTATTAAATCGTCTACGCCATAGCGCTCGCCCGTTTTTCCGTATCGCTCGTAAATGGCCTTCATTGCATTATCAAGGGATTTTGCGCCGCCCGAACGGGTCCTTATTTCATCATCAAGTGCAAATGCAAGCACCCAACCGGCATCATAAATGCCAAAGCGGTTACGACCCTTATCCTTTCCTGCTTCAAGTACGCTTAATCCTTCAAAAATGTCTGAAGAATGAAACCATAAATAATTGCCAAATATATTCTCCATGCGACGGCGGAACCAGTCTTCGCTAAGAACTCCACGATTGACCAGCACCAGATTGGCATAATAGTCGGTAAATCCTTCTGAAAACCAATTGCCATCGGCCCGGGCCTTTGCACGAATGCGTTGTCCGTTCCAGAAATGAAAAAGCTCATGAGCAAGAAAATCCGCCCAAAATATCCTGTTATCCGATGACAGATTAAGACTGGTCGTAAAGGCCGCTCCATTTTTAAAGGCCTCTGCATCTTCCGACTGCCCGTTTAGATAAAACATCATATATTTTGAATTTGGCGTATCTGGAAACAAATCCAGATACACAGGAAGAACCTGTTCAATTGTTTCAATCACGAGCTGCGGCGCGCCTTCAAAATCACCCAACAGCACAATTTCAAGATCGAAACCGTTTGCTGTTGCGCGAGCACGTTCAAACGACCCAACTGTTACTGCATTATTTTCCAGTGCGTCCCAATCCTCAACATAGTACGTATGGCTCTTTCCATCCACCGTACGCCACGGCGCCGCGACATCCCAACTAGCTGGCAACGTGAAAAGCACTTCAGCACCTCTGTCGGAACCACCAGACATAAATAGTGGCTTGGTCACCGAATAAAGCCCGCCGCGATAAATTCGTCCTGCCTGCTCATTGCCAAAATCCCATTCGGTTCTTGCGTAGCTTATATCCACCTTATAACTGAGAGTAACACGACCTTGATAAAGCCCATCATCACTTGAAAGTTGCCAGTAGGAATCAAATCCCTCCCCCATTGCTGAAACTGTAAGTGCTCGCCCGTCGCCAGCCACTGCGCTTACATTATTAACAAAATCTGCCCAGCCGCGCTTCCAATCATAGGAACCGCCACCACCAGTTACAATTCTTCCGTTTGGAACTTCGATGCTGGCTGTGACAGTGGCGTGAGATGCGTCAATTGAAGAAATGGTTATTTCAAACACATCCAATTCTGGCTCATCAGCATACGCAAAAATGTTGAAAAATAACGTTATCAGACAGATCTGGCTGCACACTTTCTTTATCATGTTAAAAAACTGACAGTCATTGTGACAAACAATTTATTGAAACCCTTCCTGACTTTCTTTCAGTTCTTCTCTGCTTTTTTTCAATTCTTGCCGTCTAACTTTGAGTTCCTGCAGCTCTCTGCGCATATCTTCTCTCATCTGGTCAATTTCTTCCCGAGAAGGCATACCAGCTCTCGCCTCTTCAATTATACGCTCTAACTCTTCCTTGGTAGGCATGCTGGCTTTCGCCTCTACAACCATACGCTCGATTTCTTCCTCAGTAGGAACTTCAGCCATAGCCTCCTCAACGATGCGTGTGAGCTCTTCCTGTGTGGGCATTTCTGCAATAGCCTCTTCAACGATCCGGGCCCTTTCATCTGCTGAGAGCATGAGTTCTGTTGATTGCCTGATAATTTCCTCGAGTTCCTCTTGTGTCGGCATTTCAGCCTGTGCGTCAGCAAGGATTTCGGCCAGTTCCGCTTCGGTGGGTAAATCAGCATGAGCTTTTTCTATTATTTCTGCCAATTCTCCCTCGGTGGGCAAATTATCGAGTTCAATTTCCACTTGCTCGCGGATACTCTCAATTTCTTGTTCGGAAAGTTCCAATTCTAATTTTTCATCTACCTCCAATTCTAACGCCAGCACACCTGCTTCCGTATCAATATCCGCAAGTGCAAGCACCATATCTTCGCTGATAAATTCTCTATGTCCGTTTTCATCAATGGCTTGTGCAACCATGCGCCCTGTATCTACGTCTAGATCCTGTTCATCGGCAATAGCTGCAAGGGCAAGTCCTTTTTCATAGCCGCTTTCCATTTTATCCAAAGTCGTGAGAAGTCGTGTAATCTGTGGTTGATCCAGCTCATAAACATCAACGAGGCTCTCGGTATAAAGACGGACGGCGTAGTCGCTAAGAAGCTGGTCTATTTCATCAAGCACAGCATCTACGCCGCCTTTTGCGTATATATGATCAACACGCTTCTCGGCGTTAATAGCAGAAAGTCTCAACATCCGCTTCAAATTTTCAGTCTGCCACGCATACTCGGCCTCATCGAAATCATTGGCCGTGCCGTTTATAAAAAATTCTCGGTTTATTTCTCCACCACTACCCTTAAGGATCAGTTTACGTACTACGCCGTCCTGTTCGGTTTCAAGGGACAAATATCCATCATCGTCCATGGCGATAAAATTGGTTTCTTCCTCGTTGAGCACCAGATTGCCCTGCCATTCAACTTCTAAAATCAAATCATCTATTGTTGCTTCCACTGAACTGTGACCATCTCTATTTATTTCAACCTGCCCAACAGCGAAACGGGGTGTGATAAGACCAAGGCATAAAACAGATATGAATACCAACGACAAGTTCTTGCTAAGACGTTTAAGGTTTAATCCGGAAAATACTGTTGTTGCGGTCAACCGCTTGACACGTTTGCTCAATGGGCTTTCTCTTCTAAGCACAGCAAGTCCGAGGATCGGTTTATTTTGCCCGACGATTTGACGTGCTCCTTTCAGCAATGATTTCGCATAAACGATATGATCACCACAGCTTTTCGCGGCTCTGTCATCACAGGCAAGTTCACGTTCCTCGGAAATCTGCGTTGCGATAAAATGCATAACCGGGTTCCACCAGTAAATACCAAGTATAACACGCTCGATAAGGTGAAGAATATTGTCGCGGCGCTTGATATGGGCAAGCTCGTGAAAGAGTAGCGGATTAAGTTCTTCACTATTCATCTCATAAGCAAATCCCCTCGGGATCAACACGGTCGGCTTCAATATACCAACCACAATTGGACCATTAACTTCATCACTTATGGCGATTTCCACACTGTCGGGCCAGTTTCTATTAAACTCCTGATCAACAGGAGCGTAAGGATATGCTGATTTTCTAAGACTTGCAGCGTTATATCCTGCCAATATCAAGCGCATAAACGACACACCAATACCGCAAAACCAAACAAGCAAAGCAGTACTAAGTAATGCATCCTTTGAAATCACTGGTTTTTCGACCGCCACAGAAATTTGCGACTTGGTTTTGTTCTTTAAGTTGATTTCCGCTGGTGCCACCGCAACAGCGGTCTCAATATTTTTGGCAACATAATTCGGTGCCTCATTTTGCAATTTAATACCTTCACCAGGAAGAAAGGCTGCCATTGGAAGAAGAGCAAGGGCAAATAACGTTGCGCTCCAACTCCAGGAACGTTCCTCCGCGCTTGTCTTTTTGATAATCTTTAGTATCGCAAACACAATGGAAAAAATAATCACACTTTGCCAAATATTATGACCGGCAAGAAGACCAAGGTTAAAATCAGGACTAATCATTACTATTCTCCTTATTGGCGATTGCCGTCTCAATAGCCGCTTCGAGCGCAGCAATCTCATCACCGTCGATTTCACTATCCTTAAGCAGATGTTGCGCCAGCGCCGATGAAGAGCCACCAAAGGCACTACCGATCAGATGTTTAAGCGCCTGTGTTCTCGCCTCGCCCCGGCTTAAGAGCGGCCGGTACAAAAAGGCACGACCCTCTTTCCTTGTTTCAACAAAACCCTTGTCTTTCATGATACCTAAAAATGTCTGAACCGTGGTATAGGCTTGCGTCTTTTCACTCGCCGTTGCGTCAATAACATCATGGACGCTCGCTTCTCCTTTTTTCCACAAAACTTCCATAAT
>CAXBLS010000078.1:0-15660 GCA_963976585.1 uncultured Kordiimonadaceae bacterium | reverse complement strand
CGTTACAATGCGGCTTATTGCGTTCAAATTTTTCTTTTGCCATCTTCTTTTACCTTTTCTCACTTATATTCAAGCGCCCTGCATTTTCCTCGCAGGAAGAGCTAGTTGTTATATATTTACTCAAAAACTTTTTAAGCAAACTTTTCCTTCACCTCTTCGGCCACTGCCTGAGGTACTTCTGCATAGTGATCGAACTGCATAGAGTATGTAGCGCGACCTTTTGTAAATGAACGCAATTGATTAACGTAACCAAACATATTGGCTAGCGGCACCATTGAGTTAATAACTGTATTTGGTCCACGTGTTTCAGAACCTGAAACCTGACCGCGACGTGACGAAATATCACCAATAACGTCACCCATATGATCTTCCGGTGTCACAACTTCAACCGCCATAATCGGCTCAAGAAGTTTGATGCCAGCCTTTGCAGCCGCTTCGCGCATTGCCCCGCGACCAGCAATTTCAAACGCAAGAACACTACTATCCACATCATGGTAAGCACCATCATATAGAGTTACTGAGAAGTCAATGATTGGAAAACCGATCAGCGCACCGCTCTCAGCGATATCTTTGATACCTTTTTCAACACCAGGGATATATTCCTTAGGAATATTACCGCCCTTAATTTCATCATTAAATAGGACACCATCACCACGTTGGCCAGGCGTAACTGTCATTTTAACACGAGCGAACTGACCAGAACCACCAGACTGTTTCTTATGGGTGTAGTCAATCTCAACTTCACGAGCAATACTTTCACGGTAAGCAACTTGCGGCGCACCCACGTTTGCTTCAACCTTAAATTCACGTTTCATGCGGTCAACGAGAATATCAAGGTGAAGTTCACCCATACCAGAAATAATTGTTTGGCCGCTTTCTTCGTCTGATTTCACGCGGAAAGAAGGATCTTCCTGCGCAAGACGATTAAGAGCGATACCCATTTTCTCCTGGTCAGCTTTTGTTTTTGGCTCCACCGCAACAGAAATAACCGGATCAGGGAATTCCATACGTTCTAGAATAATAGGCTTCTGAGCATCACAAATTGTATCGCCGGTTGTTGTTTGCTTAAGACCAGCAAGAGCGATAATGTCTCCAGTGCGCGCTTCTTTTACATCCTCGCGGTCATTTGAATGCATTTGCAGCATACGACCGATTTTTTCTTTTCTGCCCTTAACGGAGTTGGTAACGGTTGTACCCGTCTCCACAACACCAGAATAAACACGAGCAAAAGTAAGTGAACCAACAAATGGGTCATTCATTACTTTAAAGGCTAGCGCTGAGAAAGGCGCATCATCGGATGCAGGACGGGTCATTGGAGTATCACTATCAACTTCGACACCCTGAACATCTTCGATATCGAGCGGCGAAGGCATAAAATCAACAACCGCATCAAGAAGCGTTTGAACACCTTTGTTTTTAAAAGCAGTACCAGTAAGAACCGGAACAAAATTACCCGCAATCGTACCCTTACGAATAAGACGCTTCAATGTTGCTTCATCTGGCTCATTGCCTTCAAGGTAAGCTTCCATGACATCGTCATCTAATTCGGTAACCATATCAAACATTGTTTCGCGATACACTGCAAGATCATCAACCATGTCAGCAGGAACTTCAACTTCAGTGTAATTTGCGCCCATCGCCTCATCTTCCCAGACAATGCCTACACCCTTAACAACATCCACATGACCTTTATATTCAGCCTCAGCACCAATAGGCAGTTGCAAAACAAGAGCATTTGACCCCAAACGATCCTTAATCATGTCAACACATCTATAGAAATTAGCGCCCATACGATCCATCTTGTTTACGAAGCACATACGAGGAACGTCGTACTTGTCAGCCTGACGCCATACTGTTTCCGATTGCGGCTCAACACCAGCAACACTATCAAACACAGCAACTGCACCATCAAGCACACGCAATGAACGTTCGACTTCAATTGTGAAGTCCACGTGGCCTGGTGTGTCAATAATATTGATGCGTTTTTCGTTCCAGAAACATGTCGTCGCAGCTGAGGTAATTGTAATACCACGCTCTTGCTCTTGTTCCATCCAGTCCATAGTGGCAGCGCCGTCATGCACTTCACCAATTTTATGGCTCATGCCCGTATAGAAAAGAATACGCTCTGTTGTCGTTGTTTTACCAGCATCAATATGGGCCATAATACCAATATTGCGATAATCCTGAAGGGGAGTAGTACGTGCCATCTTATTAAACCTTTACCAGCGATAATGGGAGAAAGCTTTGTTTGCTTCCGCCATTTTATGAGTGTCTTCACGCTTCTTAACAGCAGCACCACGGTTATTAACAGCGTCGAGGAATTCACCTGCCAGACGTTCTGTCATCGTGTTTTCATTGCGGTTGCGTGACATACCTATCAACCAACGAATGGCCAATGCTTGCGCACGGCCAGTCCGAACTTCAACAGGAACCTGATACGTAGCACCACCCACACGGCGGGAACGCACTTCAACAGCAGGACGGATGTTTTCAAGAGCCGTATGAAACTGCTCAACCGGATCCTGGCCTGTTTTATCCTTAATAATGTCAAGAGCACCATATACAATGCGCTCAGCAGTAGATTTTTTACCATCAACCATTAGGTTATTGATGAATTTTGCAAGTACAAGGTCACCATATTTTGGTTCTGGTAGTACTTTTCGTTTTTCAGCAGCGTGACGACGCGACATATCTTATTTCCTTTGTTACAAGGTCCTTACTTAGGACGCTTAGCACCATATTTTGAGCGACCTTGACGACGGTCTGCGATCCCTTGTGTATCAAGTACACCACGAAGTACGTGGTAACGAACACCTGGTAAATCTTTCACACGACCACCACGGATAAGTACAACACTATGCTCCTGAAGGTTATGACCCTCACCAGGGATATAGCTTGTTACTTCGAAGCCGTTTGTAAGACGCACACGGGCTACTTTACGAAGGGCTGAGTTCGGTTTCTTTGGTGTCGTTGTATATACACGGGTACAAACACCACGCTTTTGCGGACATGATTCTAGGGCAGGCACTTTTGTACGTGCTACTGGTCTCTTGCGCGGGTTACGTACCAACTGGTTGATCGTCGGCATTCTAATTCCTTAAATCGTTTTTTCATTTCCATAGCAAAAAAGACAGCCTTGATTCTTTAACAGAAAAAAGAGCGATTTTACACCGCTCCGGCTACCTTAAATACTTAAGTTTAAATATCTTTATTCTTTACAGTACAGCGTTTAGATCGAACCTGATCTACCACCAGCACTTCTAAGAAGTGAGCGCATACTATGTTCGGTGAATTTCACAGTCAAGGAAAATTTAACGAACAGTTACTTTTTATTAAAAAGGCCGCAGAATCTATCGTTTTAGATCCTCCGGCCTTGTAAAATTTTGCCAACAATCCGACTTAATGCTCAAATTCGAGTATTAAGCCGGAATTATTAGACTATTTGATCAACCCTCAGCAGGGTTTTCCGTTGAGTCGCTCTGCGCTCCAAGTTCTTCAGCAAGAGGATCGGCTTTTGCCAATGCCTCGGCAGATTGTTGTTCAAGTTCAGTTTGACTATCACGTTCCAATGCGATTTTATGATAAGCTTTCATCATCGAACCGGTACCCGCCGGGATCAGTCGACCCACGATCACATTCTCTTTAAGGCCGATCAGTTTATCAGACTTACCGGAAACAGCGGCTTCAGTTAGAACCCGAGTTGTTTCCTGGAATGACGCTGCAGAAATAAATGAACGTGTTTGCAATGATGCTTTGGTGATACCAAGAAGGATAGCTTCTCCCTTCGCAGGCTCTCGGCCATCTGCAATTGCTTTCTCATTTACTTCGTCGAACTCTTCGCGCTCAACCTGTTCACCGATCAGGAATGTTGTCTCACCTGGTTTGGTGATTTCAACTTTCTTGAGCATTTGACGAACGATCACTTCGATGTGTTTATCATTGATACCCACACCCTGCAGACGGTACACATCCTGAACCTCATTAACAAGGTAAGCAGCCAAAGCTTCGATACCAAGTGATTTGAGAATATCATGCGGCGCAGGATTACCATCAATCAGATATTCACCACGGCGGATAAAGTCGCCTTCCTGAACGGAAATATGCTTACCTTTAGGGATAAGATATTCAACAATATCTTCGTCATCGTTGCGCGGGTTGATACTGATGCGACGCTTGTTCTTATAATCGCGACCAAATTCAACATAACCATCAACTTCAGCGATCACGGCATGATCTTTCGGACGGCGTGCTTCAAATAATTCTGCCACACGCGGAAGACCACCGGTGATATCTTTGGTTTTGGAAGCTTCCCGCGGGATACGTGCAATCACGTCACCCGCATGAACTTCAGCGCCATCATTCACTGAAAGAATGGCACCAACAGACATGAAATATCTGGCTTCTGTTCCATTGGCAAGTTCAACAACATTGTCTTTTTCATCACGAAGCGTAATACGAGGACGAAGATCGGCACCCTTTGGATGCGAACGCCAGTCCATAACAACGCGGCTTGAAAGGCCTGTTGCTTCATCGACATTTTCATTAACAGATACGCCATCAGAAAGATCAACAAATTTAATTGTACCACCTTGTTCCGTGATAATAGGAAGCGTGTAAGGATCCCATTCACAAATCTTATCGCCATGGGTCACTTTTGCGCCCTCTTTAACGAGAAGATGGGAACCAAACTGAACTTTATAAGTCACGCGCTCACGACCTTCTTCATCCACCAGAATAATTTCCATATTCCGCGAAAGAACAACCATACGGCCCTTACTGTCCTTAACAACTTTTTCGTTGTTAAATTTGATAATTCCATCATGTGATGCTTCGATAGCAGACTGCTGAGAAACCGATGACGCAGTACCACCAATATGGAAGGTACGCATAGTAAGCTGAGTACCGGGCTCACCAATAGACTGTGCAGCAATAACACCAACAGCTTCACCAATATTAACCATGGTTCCACGTGCAAGGTCACGACCGTAACATTTCACGCAGCATCCCATTTTGGTTTCGCAAGTGAGGCCAGACCGGACCTTGACTGTAGATACGCCAGCTTTTTCTATTTCTTCTGCTTTAACTTCACCGAGATATGTACCCGCTTCGTAAATCAAATCACCACTAACCGGATCATTAACATCAATTGCCAGACAACGTCCAACAATACGGTCGCTTAGGTTCACGATAACGTCACCGCCATCAGAAACTTCGGCAATATCAATCCCAAGCGTAGTACCGCAATCTTCTTCTGTTATCACACAGTCCTGTGAAACATCCACTAGACGGCGCGTAAGATAACCGGAGTTCGCAGTTTTAAGCGCGGTATCGGCAAGACCTTTACGCGCACCATGGGTAGAGTTAAAGTATTCGAGAACGCTGAGGCCCTCTTTAAAGTTCGAAATAATTGGTGTTTCAATAATTTCACCTGAAGGTTTCGCCATCAAACCGCGCATACCAGCAAGCTGCTTCATCTGCGCTGCAGAACCACGAGCACCACTATCCGCCATCATAAAGATAGAGTTAGTTGGTAGCGAACGACCAGCTTCATCCACTTCTTCTTTGGAAATTTCAGCCATCATAGCATCGGCTACACGGTCAGTACATTGCGACCAAGCATCCACCACTTTGTTATATTTCTCGCCTTGCGTAATCAAACCTTGCTGATATTGAGTTTCAAATTCTTTTACAGAATTTGTTGTCTCCTCAATGATCGGGGCTTTGCTGTCTGGAATGATCATATCATCTTTACCAAACGAAATACCCGCTTTACAGGCTTCCCTAAAACCAAGTCTCATCACACCGTCAGCAAAGAGCACCGTACGCTTCTGACCAGCAAAACGATAAACGATATCGATTACTTCAGAAATTTCGCGCTTACCGATGCGGCGATTGATCAAATCTTCGAATGAGATTTCCTTGTGCTTCGGAAGATTTTTAGCAAGCATCGCACGGCCAGGAGTCGTATCTACGATTCTGCTAACTTCGTTACCTTCGTCGTCAACCGTATCAATACGGCATTTGATCGAACTATGAAGAGTGATCGCTTTGGCGTTAAGCGCCAAATCAACCTCATCAAGGTCGCCAAAAACCATACCTTCACCCGGCTCACCCTGCTTGGCTGTTGTCATATAGTAAAGACCAAGAATAATATCCTGTGAAGGAACGATAATTGGCTTACCATTTGACGGGCTCAGGATGTTGTTTGTTGACATCATAAGCACACGAGCTTCAAGTTGCGCTTCAAGGCTTAGCGGCACATGAACGGCCATTTGGTCACCATCAAAGTCAGCATTGAACGCCGCACAAACCAGCGGGTGAAGCTGAATGGCTTTCCCTTCGATAAGTACCGGTTCAAACGCCTGGATACCAAGCCTATGAAGTGTAGGGGCACGGTTTAGGAAAATCGGATGCTCACGGATTACCACGTCGAGAACGTCCCAAACTTCGCGACGTTCTTTTTCCACAAGCTTTTTAGCTTGTTTAATGGTTGTGGCAATACCAAGCTTGTCAAGACGCGCATAAATGAACGGTTTGAAGAGCTCAAGAGCCATTTTCTTCGGCAGTCCACACTGATGCAGTAGCAGGTCAGGACCCACAACGATCACAGAACGACCAGAATAGTCAACACGCTTACCAAGAAGGTTTTGACGGAAACGACCCTGTTTACCTTTAAGCATGTCAGAAAGTGATTTTAGAGGACGCTTATTAGCACCGGTAATCACACGACCACGACGGCCATTATCAAACAGCGCGTCAACAGATTCCTGAAGCATACGTTTTTCGTTGCGCACGATAATATCAGGCGCACGAAGTTCCATAAGACGCTTCAGACGGTTGTTACGGTTGATCACACGACGGTAAAGGTCGTTGAGATCAGACGTTGCAAAACGACCACCATCAAGTGGAACAAGAGGACGAAGCTCAGGCGGGATAACCGGCAGAACTTCAAGAATCATCCATTCGGGACGATTGTCACTCTCAATAAAACCTTCAATGATTTTGAGGCGCTTAACAATTTTCTTAGGCTTAAGCTCCGATTTTGTTTCAGCAAGTTCACGGTGAAGATCTTCTTTTTCTTGCTCAAGGTCGATATTTTCGAGCAGGACTTTAATAGCCTCCGCACCAATACCGGCTGAGAAGCTATCTTCGCCATATTCTTCCTGAGCATTTGTATATTCTTCCTCGGAAAGAAGTTGCTTCATCTTCAAATTGGTAAGACCAGGTTCTGTAACGATGTGCTGTTCGAAATAAAGAACGCGCTCAAGATCTTTCAAAGTCATATCGAGCATGAGACCGATACGGCTTGGTAGCGATTTGAGGAACCAGATATGTGCCACAGGAGCAGCAAGCTCAATGTGGCCCATGCGGTCACGGCGCACTTTACTTAAGGTCACTTCAACACCACATTTTTCACATGTGATACCGCGATATTTCATACGCTTGTATTTTCCGCAAAGACATTCGTAATCTTTGATCGGGCCAAAGATACGGGCACAAAAAAGCCCGTCTTTTTCAGGTTTGAAAGTACGGTAATTGATTGTTTCCGGTTTCTTGATCTCACCAAAAGACCATGACCGGATCTGCTCTGTACTTGCAATCAGAATTTTGATGTTATCAAAAGTTTCTGGCTTTGCATTTGCATTGAAGAAATTTACGATTTCTTGGCCCATAGCCAATTCTCCTTATCCAGTAACGGTCTATCTATTGTGGTTTGTAAGCTCAACATTCAGGCACAGAGATTTCATCTCTTTCACAAGAACGTTAAATGATTCCGGAATACCCGCATCGAAGCTGTCATCGCCGCGTACAATACTTTCGTATACTTTTGTACGGCCGTTAACATCATCCGATTTCACAGTGAGCATTTCCTGTAGTGTATAAGCAGCTCCATACGCCTGTAGCGCCCATACTTCCATCTCACCAAAGCGCTGACCACCAAACTGGGCTTTACCGCCAAGTGGTTGCTGGGTCACTAGTGAGTATGGACCGATGGAACGGGCATGGATTTTGTCATCAACAAGATGGTGAAGCTTAAGCATGTAAATGTAACCAACAGTCACTTTACGGTCAAACTTATCGCCTGTCAGGCCATCATAAAGATCAACCTGACCAGAGCCATCAAGACCCGCTTCATGAAGCATATCAACAACATCCGGCTCATGTGCACCATCAAATACAGGTGTCGCCATCGGAATACCATTGCGAAGGTTGTCGGACATGCCGATCAGATCTTCGTCATTAAGCGGGGTGATTTCGGCTTTATACTGCTCTTTGCTATAAACATTCTTAAATTTATTGCGAAGATTTTCAGCTATTTCCTTCTCAGCGACTTCGTGAGCGTCGAGCATATCAGAAATCTGAACACCCAAGCCACGCGAGGCCCAACCAAGATGAGTTTCAAGAATTTGCCCCACGTTCATACGTGATGGCACACCAAGCGGGTTGAGGCAGATATCAACTGGCGTTCCGTCTTCAAGGTACGGCATATCTTCTTGTGGAAGAATTCGGGAAATAACCCCTTTGTTACCATGACGACCAGCCATTTTATCACCAGGTTGTAGTTTGCGTTTAACCGCAACAAAAACCTTAACCATCTTAAGAACGCCCGGCAGCAATTCATCACCACGCTGAAGTTTCTCAATTTTTTCTTCAAAACGTGCGTGAAGTAGCGAACGAGCATCTTCAAATTGTTGGTGAAGTGCGTCAATCTTAGAAGTCACCTTCTCATCATCGACGGCGATCTGCCACCAAAGACCATTTGAAAGTTCACCGAGAAGTTCCTCAGTAACCTTGGTTCCTTTTTTCACTTCCTTTGGACCAGAAAGGACTTTCTTATCCATAAGCAGTGGCTTGAGGCGCACGTAGATACTGCGATCAAGGATAGACTGCTCATCTTCGCGGTCTTTTGAAAGACGTTCGATTTCCTCACGCTCAATAGCAATGGCGCGTTCGTCTTTATCAATACCGTGACGGTTGAAGACACGAACTTCAACAACGGTGCCAGCAACTCCAGGAGGAAGGCGCATTGACGTATCACGCACGTCAGCCGCTTTCTCACCAAAGATAGCACGAAGAAGTTTTTCTTCCGGCGTCATCGGACTTTCGCCTTTTGGTGTAATTTTACCAACAAGAATATCGCCAGGATGAACCTCAGCACCAAGATAAACAATACCGGCTTCATCAAGGTTACGAAGACCTTCTTCACCAACATTTGGAATATCACGTGTGATGTCCTCTGGGCCAAGCTTTGTATCGCGAGCCATAACCTCAAATTCTTCGATATGGATTGATGTGAACACGTCGTCTTTCACGATACGTTCTGAGATCAAGATACTATCTTCGAAGTTATACCCATGCCAGGGCATAAAGGCCACGAGCACATTACGACCAAGTGCCAGCTCACCAAGGTCCGTTGATGGACCGTCAGCAAGCACATCACCAGCGTTAACAATATCGCCCACTTTAACAATAGGGCGTTGATTAATGCATGTGTTCTGGTTTGAACGCTGGAATTTTTGCAGCGTATAAATATCAACACCAGAGCTGTCATGATCAATTTTATCGGTTACACGGATCACAATACGGATCGCATCCACCTGATCAATCACGCCGCCTCGCGTTGCAACAACTGCCGCACCACTATCACGGGCAACAACCCGTTCCATACCAGTCCCAACAAACGGTGATTCCGCACGAAGAAGCGGCACCGCCTGACGTTGCATGTTTGAGCCCATAAGCGCGCGGTTCGCATCATCGTTCTCAAGGAACGGGATAAGCGCCGCAGCAACAGAAACAACCTGCTTCGGTGATACGTCCATCAGGGTAATGTCTTCGTGCTTTTTGAGCACGTGATCACCAGCCTGGCGACAATCAACAAGATCTTGAACAAAATCACCTTTGTCATCAAGAGGCGTATTGGCCTGTGCGATGGTGTATTTCTCTTCTTCCATTGCTGAAAGGTAAATCACCTCATCAGTGATCTTGCCTTTTTCCACTTTACGATACGGTGTTTCGATGAAACCGTATTTGTTCACTTTCGCATAGGTCGCAAGAGAGTTGATCAGACCAATATTTGGCCCCTCAGGTGTTTCAATCGGACAAATACGGCCGTAATGGGTTGTATGCACGTCACGAACCTCAAAACCAGCGCGCTCACGCGTCAAACCACCAGGGCCGAGCGCAGAAAGACGACGCTTATGCGTGATCTCTGAAAGCGGATTGGTTTGGTCCATAAACTGACTGAGCTGTGATGAGCCAAAGAACTCTCGGACAGCGGCTACAGCCGGCTTGGCATTTACAAGATCGTGCGGCATAACTGTATCAATATCAATACTGCTCATACGTTCACGAATTGCACGCTCCATACGAAGAAGACCAATTCGGTATTGGTTTTCCATCAGCTCACCAACAGAACGAACACGGCGGTTACCAAGATGGTCAATATCATCAACAACACCTTTACCGTCCTTAAGATCGATCATGGTCTTCAAAACTTCAAGAATGTCTTCCTTACGAAGAACACGGTGATCATCCGGACAGTCCAGATCAAGACGCATATTCATTTTCACGCGGCCAACAGATGACAGATCGTAGCGTTCTGAATCAAAGAACAAACCTTCGAAAAGAGCCTCCGCTGTTTCACGTGTTGGTGGCTCCCCAGGTCGCATAACCCGGTAAATTTCCGAAAGCGCCATATCGCGGTTCTGACATTTGTCAGCCATAAGTGTGTTCCGTAGGAACGGTCCTATGCGCACATGATCGATATCCAGCGTTTCGATTGTTTTGAAACCGACGTCAGCGAACACATCAAGATGTTCAGCCGTAATTTCTTCACCAGCTTCGATATATATCTCGCCAGTTTTGCCATTGACCATATCTTCGGCCGCAAAGCGGTTGATAAGTTCTTCATCTGGAAGAAGAAGATCTTTAACACCGTCTTTTTCAAGCTTCTTGATTGAACGCGGAGTAATTTTCTTACCAGCCTCAACAATAACTTCACCATTTTTGGCATTCACCAGATCGAACGTCGGCTTGCTGCCACGCCAGCGATCAGCATCAAATGGAACGCTCCAGCCGCCCTTTACTTTTTTATAGACAAGCCGGTCATAATAATAATCCAGAATATCTTCGGAGCTGAGACCAAGCGCGTAAAGCAGCGTGGTTACCGGCATTTTACGACGGCGGTCAAAGCGGACGTGAATGATATCCTTGGCATCAAATTCAAAATCAAGCCATGATCCACGATATGGGATCACACGGGCAGAAAACAGGAATTTACCAGAAGCCTGTGTCTTACCATTGTCATGATCGAAGAACACACCTGGCGAACGGTGCATTTGGGAAACGATTACACGCTCAGTACCATTAACAACAAAGGTCCCGCGGTCAGTCATCATTGGCAGATCGCCCATGTAGACGTCCTGCTCTTTAATATCAAGCACGCTGCGCGCTTCAGTTTCTTCATCTACTTCGAATACAATAAGGCGAAGCGTTACACGAAGCGGTGCCGCATATGTGATGTCGCGCTGCTGACACTCATCGGTGTCATACTTGGGCTTTTCAAGCTCGTAGGATACAAATTCAAGTGATGCTGTTTCAGCAAAATCCGCAATTGGAAATACACTTTTAAATACGCCCTGCAAGCCATCACTTGTCCGGTCATCACGTTTTATGTCTGTTTGTAGAAACTGATCATAAGAGCTTTTTTGAACTTTAATAAGATTTGGCATTTCTGCCACTTCACGAATGCGTCCAAAATTCTTACGAACCTTTTTACGACTGGAATAAGAAGTCGCCATGCTCAACCCTCGCCAATATATTCTCGATCAAACTGAATTACTGTTAAAAAACAATGCATTAAAAGCAATTCAACTATATAAAATAAACAAAAAAATCAGATACACCAAAACCGTCTCAGAAAAGCTTCTGAAAACGGCAATATTAAATTAGTCAAAATAATTCCAAAATCAACGGTAAATTATTGTCTTCTAACAAATTTTTAAGTATCCAATCCGATGTTTAACCATTCTCCCTAACAAAAGGGTAAAGGTGGTGTGGGTACATTACGTCCTACACACCACCCTCATAACCTTAGAACTATTTAAGTTCTACAGAAGCGCCAGCTGCTTCAAGCTTAGCTTTAAGTTCTTCAGCTTCAGCTTTGTTAACGCCTTCTTTAACAACCTTAGGTGCGCCTTCTACCATTTCTTTAGACTCTTTAAGTCCAAGTCCAGTAATTCCGCGCACTTCTTTAATCACGTTGATTTTCTTTTCGCCAGCAGCTGTAAGAACAACGTCAAATTCGTCTTTCTCAACAGCAGCTTCACCACCAGCTGCCGGAGCAGCTGCAGCAGCAGCAACAGGAGCAGCAGCAGACACGCCCCATTTTTCTTCTAGAAGTTTTGAAAGCTCAGCAGCTTCCATAACTGTTAGTGCAGATAGTTCATCAGCAATCTTATTAAGATCAGCCATTTTATTTTCCTTAGTTCAAAATATTATAGTTCAATTAAAACCTGGGTCGCCTAACCTTGCGATCCATAAGCACCAAACACGCGAGCCAGCTGACCGGCAGGAGCTTGCGTAATGCTTGCAAGTTTTCCTGCTGGAGCTTGTAACAACCCAACGATTTTACCACGAAGTTCATCAATCCCTGGAAGAGCAGCCAGTGATTTAACACCGATTTCATCCAGAATTGTACTATCCATTGTACCGCCAACGATTTCGATTTTCTCGTTATCTTTAGCGTAATTGACTAGCACTTTAGCCGCAGCAACAACATCATCGGAATAACCGAGTACTGTTGTGCCGTTAAGATGATCTCCAAGGCCTTCAATTTCGGTACCTTCAAGAGCAAGACGAGCGAGCCGGTTTTTAGCAACCTTCAGAGTAGCACCCTGCTCACGCATTTTATTGCGCAAATCAGACATTTCAGCAACGTTTAGCCCTCGGTTGCGAACAACAACCACAGAAGCTGACGTGTCAAAAACACCTTTCAGAAAGGATACCATTTCCTCTTTTTGAGTACGATCCATTCTCGTCTCCGATTTCAATCTGTAAGGACCAATAAATCAATCCTTACTGTTCAAATTAAATATAAAACACAATTGCATCTTATATCGCTCATGCCTGTCGTTTCGACCAATTAAGGTTTCCACACGGAAACTGTGATTATTATCACAACCCCATCTATGCAGGCCTCTAGGCTTAAACCGTCCCCTATAAATAGGTTTCGATACCTGCAGTTTCGGACAAGCCGGGATTACGTCATATTTGTCGTAACCCCAAGTTCCCATCAGACACGTCTAACGGAATTCTTATTCATCAGCAGGCTTACTCGCCCATTGCTGACGCTGTATCAATAGTAAGGCCAGGACCCATTGTTGATGTCAAAGACATGTTTTTGAAATATGTCCCTTTAACACCCGATGGCTTCGCCTTAACAACCGCGCCGACGAGAGTTTTTACATTCTCAACGATCGCCTTTTCATCAAAACTAATCTTGCCAACGCCCACATGGATAATACCGGCTTTTTCAACACGGTACTCAACCTGTCCGCCCTTGGCTGCCTTAACTGCAGCTTCAACGTCCTGGGTTACTGTTCCGAGTTTTGGATTTGGCATAAGGCCGCGTGGACCAAGCACTTTACCAAGACGACCAACAACAGCCATCATGTCCGGTGTCGCAATACAGCGATCAAAGTCCATCTCACCTTTTTGAATTATTTCCATCAGATCTTCCGCACCAACAAGCTCAGCACCTGCAGCTTTTGCTTTTTCAGCATTATCACCGCGAGCAAATACAGCAACACGTACCGTTTTACCCGTTCCGTTTGGAAGTCCAATTACACCACGAACCATTTGATCAGCATGACGAGGATCAACACCAAGACATATTGCCACTTCAACGGTTTCGTCAAATTTCACTTTAGAGCGCTCTTTAAGAATCTTAACTGCTTCTTCGATAGAGTAAGAAGCAGTTAGGTCGAGACCTTCGAGCATCGCTTTTGCGCGTTTACCTAATTTAGCCATCACCTTATCCTTTAACCTCAAGGCCCATTGAACGGGCAGTACCAGCGATAATTTCAAATGCCGCCTCAGGCGTGTTCGCATTGAGATCAACCATTTTCGTATCGGCAATTTCCCGAACCTGAGACGCTGATACAGAGCCAGCCACTTCGCGACCAGGCGTGCTTGACGCTTTCTTCAGTTTCGCCGCTTTCATAAGCAGGAATGATGCTGGTGGAGTTTTTGTTACAAACGTAAAACTACGATCAGCATAAACAGTGATCGTTGTTGGAATTGGCATACCTTTTTCCAAGTCCTGAGTTTTTGCGTTGAATGCTTTACAAAATTCCATAATGTTAACGCCGCGTTGACCTAGCGCTGGCCCAATCGGTGGTGATGGATTAGCTATGCCCGCAGGCACTTGTAGCTTAATATAGCCGTCAATTTTCTTCGCCATTATATACCTTTTAATTTATCAGTTTTCAGGCTTGACCCCGAAAGTTTAAAGGGATGTGGTGCGGCTATGGCAGGCCTTCCACACGCTATGGGCATTCGCCCAATTTATTCGGGATTTTCTCCCAAATGATAAGTCGCCAAAAAATCAAATCTTTTAAGGCGACTCGTAAGAGCGGCTTATAACAGCCTATTTATAATAATACTAGTTTTTTTCAACCTGATTATACTCAAGCTCAACCGGAGTTGCGCGACCGAAAATGGAAACCGATACTTTAAGACGTAATTTTTCAACGTCAACGCCTTCTACAATTCCAATAAATGAGTTGAATGGACCATCGACAACACGCACTTCCTCACCGATATCATAGGTGATTGCTGGCGTCGTTCTTTCGACGCCTTCTTCAACCTGATGAAGGATTTGAGCGACTTCTTTTTCACTAATCGGTGATGGCTTTCCACTGGTTCCAAGGAAGCCACTTACCTTTGGTGTGTTTTTGATAAGATGATATGAAGCATCGGTCATCAGCATTTTCGCAAGCACATAGCCAGGGAAAAATTTATGCTCTGTCGTGACCTTCTTACCTTTTTTAACCTCTACAACTTCCTCAACAGGCACAAGCACCTCTTCAATAAGCGCCTCAAGCCCGTGAAGCTCAGCCGCAGCCTTGATCGCTTCAGCTACTTTCTTTTCATATCCAGAATAAGCCTGAACGATATACCATTTTGCACCAGCAGCCATTTCTATGCTCCCAGTCCGAGAAGAAGTTTAATGACATAAGCCCAAAATTGATCAACCCCCAAAAAGAAAACCGACATCACGGCAGCCATGATAAATACCATGACTGTTGTAATCGTTGCTTCCTTGCGGGTCGGCCAAACGACCTTTGAGACTTCTTGGCGAACTTGACGAACAAATTCTGCTGGGCTTGTCTTTGCCATTCTCTTAACTTCCATATGGTTCATGAATTCAAATGATGAATACTCTAAAACACAACTTGAATCCACATTTATTTAAATGGCAGGAGTGGAGAGACTCGAACTCACGACACCCGGTTTTGGAGACCGGTGCTCTACCAACTGAGCTACACTCCTACAAATAAGTGAAACGGACCCCATTTCAAGGCCCGTTTCAAAATAACTAACTATTCAATAATGCTTGCTACAACACCTGCACCGACAGTACGTCCGCCTTCGCGG
>CAXBLS010000077.1:0-15682 GCA_963976585.1 uncultured Kordiimonadaceae bacterium | reverse complement strand
AATTCCCAATCTATTTTTTCAGCTTTTAATAACTCGGCGATTAATGCCCCTACAAATAATCCATCGGTTCCAGGACGGATGCCAAGCCATTCATCGGCAATGGCCGCGTAGCCGGATTGAACAGGATTCACCGAAACATACTTGGTGCCCCTACGGCTTTTAATAGTACCAATGCCTTTTTTGATGGGATTTGAATCGTGATCTTCAGCGACACCAAACATCATAAAATATTTGGTTTGATGCCAGTCCGGCTCACCGAATTCCCAGAACGAACCACCGATTGTATAAAGTCCGGCTGCCGCCATATTAACAGAGCAAAAACCACCATGGGCCGCATAGTTATGCGTGCCAAACTTAGCGGAAAACCAACCGGTCAGCGCCTGACTTTGATCACGACCAGTAAAAAATGCCAGTCTTTTAGGATCCTTTTTACGGACTGTCTGAAGTTTTTCAGTGGCGATATCCATCGCCTCATCCCAGGATATTTCTTCAAACTCACCGCTGCCGCGAGGGCCAACACGTTTTAGCGGCGCTGTAAGTCGTGCGGGTGAATATTGCTGCATTATACCTGCTGAACCCTTGGCGCATAAAACACCACGATTTACCGGATGATCTGGATTGCCTTCAATATATTTAATACGGCCGTCTTTGAGATGGACATTAATGCCACAACGACACGCACACATGTAGCATGTCGTTGTTTTAATGCTTGTTTTATTTTCTGCTGTCATAATTTTTACCGAAATTCCTGGGCCTTGAACCCTCTTCAAAAGACCAGAAGTGCACCCTGTGATTTTTCTTGCCTCAAAACTAACATAAAAAATTTAGTATGTTTTTTTATTTTTCAACTAATACACATCTACTTTAGAATAATAGCCCACAAACCTTTATTTAGAAGAACATAATACTATATTTAGTCAATTATTTAGCAAATATACAATTGAATTGAACGATTAAAGCAAATAATGCATCACATTGATGCCGTTTCCGCTGGGCACCCCTTTGTTGTTATGATATTACATTTCATGTTTTCTATTGACTTTACAGTTTAAATTAAATACTCACTGAACACATAAACCAATTGTTATATATATTTTTGTGTAAAATTAATTAGCGTATAAAAGGAGACCCTGCGTGGTTCTTTCCAAAAAATCGATCATCGTCCTTACTATGGCTACCCTCATGTCAACGACAGCTCTTTCGCAGGAAAGTGAGACAGAAGGCAACTCTTCTACAGTCACTTATCAAGCAGACTATTTTACAGAATTTAAGCCAGTAACGCTTCATGACATGCTACGTAGTGTACCAGGAACTGCTGCTCTCCTCGCTAGGGCTGACGAAGAACTGACAGGACGCCGGGTTCGTGGATTTGGCTCCGCTGGTGACCAAATCTTGATCGACGGAAAAAGAATTGCCGGTAAGACAAACTCACTTGGTCTTCAACTAAAAAGAATTCAGGCAAAATCCGTTAGCCACATTGAGTTGATCCGTGGCACCAAAGCGGGACTTGATGTCCAGTCAGAAGGCCTGATCATCAATGTGGTGATGAAAGAAAATGCCTCAAAATCCAACACGGTCTGGACAGTGGGCGGTGAATATGCTGATGGCGGCAAACTGAATCCATTGGCTAAGGTTACGCACACTGGTGAATTGGAACGCTTGAAATATTCTGTTGGTGTCGATTTTGCGTTAGAGGAAACACGGAGAAGCTTTAACGATACGTTCTTCGATTCTTCAGGTACTCAATATCAAGACAACATGCTCTCCAATATTAGAGACAGAGAGAAAATTTTTATCAACAGCGGTATCGAATATAGTGCAGAAAATGGAGATGTTTTACGCCTGAATGGTCAGCTTGAATTTGATGATCAGGATACCATTGAAATAGATAATCAAGATCATCTAGCCAACAATGGTTCATTTATTTCCGGTGACGCCTATCAGGTTGTCAGAACACAAGCTCACAGGCCATTCCATTGGGAATTTGGTGGCGATTATCAGCACCGATTTGAAAATGCTGGTCTATTAAAGACTCTGTTTGTTATCAACCATGGTAAACATGATTTTGATACAAGCTTTGAGGGCGCTTTAAACGGTGCAACCCTCGCGACAACTGCTAACAATTTGTCTTCCCGGACGCACGGCGAGAAAATTCTTCGCTCATCACTAACAAACACATTTGCCGAAGTTCACACCTTGGAAGTGGGTGCCGAGGTCGCTATTAACGATGTTGGCGTATCAAACTCCACTACAGATGCAACTGGCACTATAATTGCGTCATCACTCAATGATATTGACGTGCAGGAAAAACGTTTAGAAGGATTTGTCAGTCACAACTATGCAATTGCTTCAAATATTTCATTACAAAGTTCATTGAATGTTGAAACTTCTAAAATTACTCAGACGGATAACTTGAATGATGTTCCTGATTTTAGCAGAAATTTCACTTACTTTAAGCCGCGCATGAATCTTCGTTACGATGTTGATGGACAAAATCAAGTTCGAATAACAGCCGAACGTAAAATAAGCCAGCTTGATTTTGGCGCATTCGGAAGCAGCTTCGATGCGGAAGACGGTGAAACTGATGGTGGAAACGGCGAACTTCGCCCTGAAGACCGTCTGGAATTCTCAATAACCTATGAAAATCGCTTCGCCGATGACCAGGGGTCATTATCCGTCAAAGGTTTCTACAATAAAATCCGTGATCATATTGCCAAAATTGGTGTCTATACTGGCCCGGCTCCTACCCCCGATAATATTGACCAATTGGTAACAAAACCTGTTCCCGGCAATATTGGTGACGCCAAGGAATATGGTGTTGAAGTAAACGGGAGCTGGCGTCTGGCGGCCATAAACCTTCCAAACGCGATCATCAGTGGTAAATATATTCTGCGTGAAACTGAAACAACGGACCCGTTCCTGCTTGTGATGCGCCCGATCGAATATAAGCAAAAGCACGAATGGCTGATCACGTTCCAACATGATCTTACGGATCAAGGTACATCCTACGGTTTCAATATTACAAACAAAGGATCGTCGGGACCTAGCGGTGGTTCAGTTGGTTTTAGAACAGATGTAATTGAACAATGGGAGAAAACAATTGAGCCGAAAGCATCCGCCTATGTTGAACAGAAAGTCTTTGGCGATATGAAGCTTCGCTTCGATGTTAAAAACATCTTGAAAGCCAAGACAGGATATGACTTGACGAAATATGCAGGGAATATCTCTCTTGGTGTGGTCAACTATAATGAACTTCGTGCGGCCTCATATGCGCGCGTTTTCAAACTCAGCCTTCAGGGCTCATTCTAATATCTAAATTTTCTTCTTGAGAATTTTAAAGACCGGATCAGAAATAACTGATCCGGTCTTTTTTTGACTCGTCTCAACACTTCACCCATAATGCCCTTCTAATAACAAGGGAGGACCTAACCATGCGTGCTTTTACAGTACTCTTACTTATTTTTTGCACATTTGGGCTCAACGCCTTCGCACATGATACAAATGTCATCACCGTCATTAAATCAGAAACGCTTGAAGAAACCGCACGAAAAGCAGAACGGGAAAAAATTATCGATATCACCGTCAAACATGTTGTCGATGGCAACAGACATGTTGGCATAGGCGTTCTTCACCGACCGGTTATGAAGTCAGAGAACGCAATTGCGGCAATACTTCATCACAACCAAACAGAAGTTTACCGCATCATGGCCGGAGCCGGCACCTTGGCCATCAGCGAAAGCATGACCGATATAAGGCCTCTTGATCCGGAAGGGTTCACCGTAAAGAACCTTACCGGGCCAAGCGATTTTGGGATAATCGCTGATGTAAAACAAAGCCAACATGTAAAAAAGGGTGATATCGTTATCATCCCCGCCGGCATAGCTCATGGTTTCAGCGAAATTACAGAAGCCATCGACTACATGGTGGTAAGGATTGACCCGGACAAACTTGTTGCTCTAAAGTAAAAAAACAAAATTAGGGAGAAGAAATATGCGAATTTTCATCGCACTCGCCGTAGCCTTTTTGCCGTTTGGCACAATTGCATCTGCACAGGACAGTGAACAAATAACCGCCCTCAAGGCCGAAGTGACACAGTCCGTCGAAGACAATCAGAAAATGGTTCAGGAAATTGTTGATAGCCTTTTTAGCTTCTCGGAACTTGGCTTTCAGGAATATGAGACCCAGCATTACATCGGCAACATCCTTGAGGAAAACGGCTTTGATGTCACTAAAGATGTTGCTGGGCTACCTTCTGGATGGTGGGCAACATGGGGAAATGGCGGACCGGTTATCGCCTTGGGAACCGATGTAGACGGCATACCCAAGGCATCGCAAAAGCCTGGCGTCGCCTATAAAGATCCGCTAATCGAAGGCGCCCCTGGTCACGGCGAGGGTCACAATTCAGGCATGGCAGTACTCGTTACTGCCGCACTCGCATTGCAGGACGTGATGGAGCGCGACAATATACCCGGCACCATCGTGATTTGGCCCGGCATAGCTGAAGAGCTTCTGGCGGGCAAAGCATTCTTTACCCGCGAAGGTCTGTTTAATGATGTCGACGCAGTGCTGTTTGTCCACGTGGGAAGCTCACTTGCCGTTTCTTGGGGTAAAGCGCGGGGCACTGGACTTATATCCGTCGAATATACCTTTAAAGGCGAAAGCGCACACAGTGCTGGTGCGCCGTGGCGCGGCAAAAGTGCTCTTGATGCGGTTGAGCTGATGAATGCGGGTTGGAATGCGCGCCGCGAACATCTTCATCCGCTGCAGCGTTCTCACTATATTATTTCTGACGGCGGCGACCAGCCCAACGTGGTGCCGCAAACCGCTTCGGTTTGGTATTATATTCGTGAAATGACCGCAGAAAATATCTTGGAGAATTATGAAAAACTTAATAAAACCGCTGATGGCGCAGCGCTGATGACCGATACTACTGTGTCACACCGTGTGGTCGGTGGCGCTTGGCCCCGGCACTATAACAAACCCATGGCCGAAGCGGTTAATGAGAATATGAACGCTGTCGGTATGCCGGACTGGGACGAAACAGATCAGGTCTTCGCAAAAGCCGTGCAAGCACTGGCAGATACGGAGCAAAAAGGCCTTGATACAGAAGTTGCAGGCGTTCGCGAACCCTCAGAATATCCCGTCAGTGGCGGCTCAGACGATATTGGTGATATTTCGTGGCTCGTGCCGACAATTACGCTGAATTATCCTGCCAACATCGGAAATCTTGGTGGTCACAATTGGCGCAATACTATCGCCATGGCAACACCAGTTGCCCATAAGGGATCAACGATCGGGGCAAAAGTTATTGCAAGAACCATGGTTGATTTATTTATGAAGCCGGAACTGCTTGAAGCATCCCATAAATATTTCAATGATGTTCAACTGGCGGAGACAACCTATGCGCCCTTTATCAGCGCAACGGAAAAACCGGCCATCGAAAAAAATGTCGATATCATGGCAAAGTTCAAGCCGCAACTTAAAGAGCTTTATTATGATGCCAACAAATATGACACTTATCTGGAGCAGCTTGGCATTACTTATCCAACACTGCCTGAATAAGAAACGGAAGGAAGAATTGATCATGCGTATATTGCTTGCACTACTATTGGTATTAGCTCCCATCGGATATTCCGCATCCGCACAGGATGATGCAAAAATAGCTGCCCTTAAGCAGGATGTTAGTAAACTGGTGTCAGCCAATAGCAAGCTATCTCAGGAAATCACCGACAGTCTGTTCAGTTTTTCAGAACTCGGGTTTCAGGAATATGAAACCCAACGATACTTGAGTGAAATATTGGAAGGTAACGACTTCGAGGTCCAAAAAGGTGTCGCAGGACTTCCTTCTGGCTGGTGGGCGACATGGGGATCAGCGCATCCGGTGATCGCCCTGGGTACCGATGTTGACGGCATTCCAAAAGCATCACAAAAACCGGGCGTGGCTTATAAGGACCCGCTCATTGAAGGCGCACCTGGACATGGTGAAGGCCACAATTCCGGTATGGCCCTACAAATTACAGCCGCTCTTGCTTTACAGGACGTGATGAAACGCGACAACATTCCCGGCACCATAGTCATTTGGCCCGGCATAGCCGAAGAGCTCGTGGCCGGCAAAGCGTTTCTCACCCGCGAGGGATTTTTTGAAGGTGTCGATGCCGTGCTTTTCACCCATGTTTCCAGCAAGTCCGAAGTCAATTGGGGTAAAACAGACGGCACTGGACTTATATCCGTTGAATATACCTTCAAAGGGGAAAGTTCCCACAGTGCCGGTGCGCCGTGGCGCGGTAAAAGTGCTCTTGATGCGGTTGAGCTGATGAATGCGGGCTGGAATGCGCGCCGCGAACATCTTCATCCGCTGCAGCGTTCACACTATATTATCTCGGACGGCGGCGACCAACCCAACGTGGTGCCGCAAACCGCTTCGGTTTGGTATTATATTCGTGAAATGACCGCGGAAAATATCTTGGAGAATTATGAAAAACTTAATAAAACTGCTGAGGGTGCGGCGCTTATGACCGACACCACCGTGTCGCACCGTGTGGTTGGTGGTGCATGGCCACGCCATTATAACAGGCCAATTGCCGAAGCAACTCAAGCGAATATCGAAGCAGTCGGCATGCCGGACTGGGACGAGAAAGATCAGATTTTTGCAAAGGCCGTGCAAACACTTGCCGGCAATGAACAAACAGGTCTTTTAACTGAGGTCAGCGAGATCAAAACTCCATCGGAAAATCCTGTCAGCGGCGGGTCGGACGATATTGGTGATATTTCTTGGTTGGTGCCAACCATCACACTTCTCTACCCGGCCAATATAGCCGATCTTGGCGGTCACAACTGGCGCAACACAATCGCCATGGCAACACCAGTTGCCCATAAAGGGGTACAAGTCGGTGCGAAGGTCATGGCGAGGACGATGGTTGATTTATTTATGAAACCGCAGCTTCTTGAAGATGCACATAAATATTTCAATGATGAGCAGCTAAAGGACACAACATACGTCCCCTTTATCAGTGCAACCGAAAAACCGGCCATCGAAAAAAATGTTGATATCATGGCCGAGTTCAAACCGAAGCTCAGAGAATTGTACTATGAACCCAGTAAATATGACACTTATCTGGAACAGCTTGGTATAACCTATCCAACATTACCGGAATAATTCCTCCCCGAACGATTAATCAAGGGCAGCTTATCGGCTGCCCTTTTTTAGTTTCTCGTTGAGGAAATATAGTGCCGTTCCCAGCGCGACAAAGCCAATCAGATATTGCCAGTTTAGTATCTGTGACTGGCTCATGGCAAATATACAAACGCACAGCCCAATGAGCGGGATGATATAACCCCCGGGAATTTTGAGCGCGTTCTTCCGTGTTTCGGGATCAGCATTTTTTCTAACTTTTGGCAGTGCTAGAATACATATTGAATAGGCGATAAGTCGCGCAAGTGTCCCCGCCATAGCCAGATAAACAAAAGTGCCTGAAATCGCGAGTATGAAAACAAACACCGCTTGGAAAATCACAGAATTTGCGGGTGTGCTATATTTCTCGTGGACTTTACCAAACCACATGGGAAGTGATCCATAGTGCGCCATACCGAAGCTAGACCGTGAGGCAAAAATTACAATGCCAGCGACATTGCCAAGGATCGAGAAAATAGCTGTGGTAATGATTATTTTCTCACCAATCGGCCCCATCAAACTGCCGCCAAGTCCGATCAGCGGCGCACTAGCATTGGCAGGAGGGGCGACAGTGACATAAACCAGTTGAAGCAGAAAATAAATAATGGTGACAACGACAAAAACCGAAAGCAACGCACGGGGGATAGTTGTTTTCGGGTTCTTTGTCTCCCCAGCAGAAGCGAGCACACTTTCAAAACCGGTAAAGGCGAAGAATATCAACAGGATCACGGCTTCCGCATCTTCGAGCACAGGAAGTTCGGGCGGTATCATATGTGCGGGCGCCAAATACTGAATTCCCATAATAATCATCAGAAAGATCGGTACGAGTTTTAAAAATGTGAGTATATTAATCGCTTGAATGGCTTTCCTGATACCAAGGATATTGATCACCGTCAGCGCCCCGATCACGATGAAAATCATAATACTACGTGTCACCCATTCATTGGCACCATCCCAAAGAAATGCAGCATAATCAAACAGCAGGTTGATATTGGCCGCAAATGCGGCTACCCGTCCCACATAAAACAGCCAGCCGGTTTGAAACCCGAGCATTGGCCCAAATGCGCTTGATACGTATACCACCGGTCCACCCGTACTACTAAAATAACTGGCAAGCGAAGCAAAGGACCAGACAACCGTTATGATAAGGGCACCAAAAATGAGAAATAGCCACGGACTAAACGCGCCTGCCACTTCAGTGAGGCGGCCGGGAAGCCCAAATATTCCAGCGCCAATAATACCATTTAGCACAAGAAAACCTGCCGCCACCATACCAATATCACGTTTTAGTTTGGCTTGTTCCCCACTGCTGGTTGAATCGCTCATATACCCTCATCATTTTGATTTATTTTATGAAATTTATTAATCACATACAGCACGCTTCCCACGGCTATAAACCCGGCCATATAACCCCACGCTTTAAGTGAAGACTGGCTGGCGGCAAAAATACACACAAGTATCGCTATGCCGGGGATTAAATATCCACCCGGTATTTTAACGGCATTTTCCCGAGTTTTCTTATCGGCTTTTTTGCGTATGCGAGGCAAACCTAAAATACAAATTCCTGTCGCTACCATCCGCGCCAAAGTGCTCGAAACGGCAAGCATCACAAACGTTCCCGATATGGCAGCGAGCGCTGCAAAAATGGCCATAAACATTATACCGTTGGCCGGCGTATTATATTTGGTATGGACCTTACTGAACCATGCTGGCAGGGTGCGGTCTTCGGCAAGCGCAAACGTCATTCGTGGTGCGGCAATAATAATCACCGTCGTGTTGCCCGCTATGGAAATCACCGCCGTAATGGTGATAATAATCCCACCTATTGGACCTAGAAGTTCTCTTCCGAGCGCCACCAGTGGCACTTCACTTCCACCGGGCGGTGATACAGCGACATAAGCAAGTTGTACCGCGAAATATAACGCCGTGATAATCAATACCGTTGAAATCAATGCTCTCGGCAGGTTTTTCTTCGGTTCTTTGGTCTCTCCAGCGGTAATGAGCGCGCCCTCAAATCCCACAAACGCATATAACACCAAAAGAACGACAGCTTCAGTATCATCAATTTTCGGAAGATCATGAGGCAGCAACATTTCTGGTGTCAGATATTGAAATCCAAGTATTATCAGAACCAAAATCGGGATTAGCTTAAAAAATGTCAGGATATTTACGGTTTGTACGGCGCGTCTAATGCCAAAAATATTGATCGTGGCCAGCGTCCCTATGAATATGAATATTATGGCAATCCTGAGGAGTCCGCCCCCAGCCGCATCCCACACATAAGCGAGATAATCAGCCAGCACATTGGTGTTTGCCGCCAAAGCCGCAACGCGTCCGATGTAAAGAAGCCAACCCACTTGAAAACCGAGAACGGGTCCAAAAGCCTCTGATACATAAGCGACCGGTCCACCTGTCTTGGTAAAATAACTTGCCAGTTCCGCGTATGTCCATGCCACCGTGACAATAAGGGCACCAAATATAATTATAAGCCACGGGCTATAATTTCCCGCCTGGTCGGCGAGCCTTCCCGGCAGTCCGAATATGCCGGCACCGACAACGCCGTTCAGAACCAATACTCCTGCCGCCAACAAGCCAATATCACGTTTTAATTTTGCTTCGTTGCCCATATGTTATCTCGATTGTCCAAAAGCCAATGTGATCTCTCCCGGCTTATTCCCCCTTCTGATAATACTTATTCAGAAAATACAGGACGCTGCCCAGAACAACAAATCCGATCATATACATCCATGATTGTTCGGTTGATTGACTTATTGCAAAAAGACAGACGAAAAATGCAATCCCCGGAACTAAATATCCACCGGGTAGTTTTGTTGCAGCATCACGTGTTTCCTGATCAGCTTTTTTACGAATATTTGGCAATGCAAGCATACATATGGCGTAGGCAATCATACGCGCCAACGTGCTGGCAATGGCCAGATAAACAAACGTACCCGAAATAGCGAGCAAGAAGGCAAGCCCGCCCAGAAACATAATTGAATTTGCTGGTGTGTGATATTTCTCATGTACTTTGCCAAACCACTTGGGAAGCGAGCCTTCTTCTGCCATGGCATAGGTCATACGCGGCGCAGCAATAACAATACTGGTCGCGTTTCCAAGGATGGAAAATATGGCCGTGATAATGATAATTACACCGCCAATCGGGCCCATCAATATTTCGCCCATTTCCACAAGCGGCGTATCACCGCTCCCGTTTGTCACAACATTTGCATAGGTCAGTGCCACAGAAAAATATATGGCCGTAATGACAAGAACACCGCTTATGAGGGCCCGGGGAATTGTTTTTTTCGGGTTTTTGGTTTCCCCCGCCGTTACAAGTGCACCTTCGAAGCCGACAAACGCATAAAGTATAAGTAGCACTAGGCCACTCATATCATCGAAGCTCGGTAGATCAGATGGAAGAACTCCTTCCGGTGTCAAGTGCGGTAGCGCAAGAAGTATAAGAACCAGTACTGGTATGAGCTTAAATAATGTGATGACATTAATCGCTTTCACAGCTTTCTTGACACCCATCACATTAATAGCTGTAAGGCCGCCAATGATGATAAAGAACATGATGCCTCTGGTTGTTTCACCGGACGCCCCGTCCCACAGATAGGCGGCATAATTAAACAATACATTGATATTGGCGGCAATCGCGGATACGCGGCCAATATATAGCAACCAACCCGTCTGAAACCCGATTAGAGGCCCAAATGCGCGGTTGGCGTAGGCGACCGGGCCGCCTGTAGTATTGAAATAGCTGGCTATGGATGCGAAAGTCCAGGCGACCGTCAGAATAAAAGCTCCGAATAAAATGATCAACCAGGGACCGAATATGCCAGCCTGTTCAACCAATTTTCCCGGAAGCCCAAAAATTCCCGCCCCGATTACACCATTTAGAACCAAAAATCCGGCAGCGAGCATACCGATGTCGCGTTTTAATTTTGCATCATTACCCGGTCCGGTTACGTCACTACTCATGAAATTCCCTACTACTATTTTGTGTTTTTATTATTATCCCCTAGGAACCATAGTAAAAAAGCGGCCATAAATATAACAAAAAATAATTTAACTTTAACTTTAGATAGTTATACATAGTATAAGGTTGTCATATATGAAATTGAACGAGAGAACGAATGTCACTAGGTCTGGTCCATAGAAAAGAACTACAAAAAAGACGTGCAAAACGAATTTGGGGTTTGACGCAATTTGTCTTAGCTGTGGGTTTTTGTAGTGGTGTTGGCTACTATGCTTACGAAATCGGATTGTCAGTTTCCCAGGAAGAGGTGCTTATATGGAAAACCCGTCACGACACCCAGGTCGCTGAAAATGATGAGCTTAAGATTGAACTGGGCAAAGATAAAGCCACCGTTGATCAGCTTTCTCAATTACTTCCTAATGAAGAAATCAGGAGTTTGCTTGGCGTGGTCACACGAAGAGCAAACGAAGGTGTTGATATCAGCCGCATGGAAACGATCCTTGGCGGCATTTCAAAAGATGCCGACTGCTCGGGAGAGACAGATACAAAACGGTTCATCGTCCTGACATCGGTATCAACAGAAGAAGCGTCAACTGCCAGCTTTTACCGCGGACTAATAACCCTTTCCGGCCGCGGTAGTCCGACCCTCAATGACGACGGAAACCCGGAAGCCTGGTTTGATACCACCAAGGAAATCACCGTAAGCTTTATGATGCCGGGTGGCGACCAACAGGAGGTTACCGGCACATTACCGCTATACCACAGTGTTATTACCGGTGGGTCTGAGTACCGCTTCAGCATCACAGCCGGACGCACCAGTTTTGTCGACGCAAGCGTTCAGAAATGTGGCCTATAATCTTTGATCGGGTTCCGCCAGATCATTTGGATTAGCGTCTGCAAGCCAGCCTTTTATGTCTGGATGACCCAGCATCGTCTGACAATATTTCGTTAGCGCAGCGGGTAGCTCAATCTGGTAACTATTGAAGCGAAAAACGACGGGCGCATACATCATGTCAGCTATCGAATATTCGCCAAATAAATACGGTCCGCTATCCGCATATTTTTCACGGCACTCGCTCCAGATTTTGAACACACGTTCGATATCCTTTTTAAGATCACCACTGAGCTCTGGACGTTCGAATATGCTGTGGCACGCCATGGGCATCGCGCTTCGCAACGCCTCAAAACCAGAATGCATTTCAGCAGATACCGAACGCGCATGTGCACGCACCTTCACATTCTTTGGCCAAAATGATTTTTCGGGATAAAGGTCGCTCATATATTCACAGATCGCCAAACTATCCCAGATATAATTATCGCCATGCTTCAATGTCGGAACCTTGCCCGCCGGCGTGAGCCGGTCAAGTTTTTCTCGGTCCAGACGTGGTCTCAGCGATACCACAACTTCTTCAAAATTCACGTTGGCATGCTTTAGGGCCAGATAGCCGCGCAATGACCAAGTAGAGTTATTTTTATTTCCGATAATTAAAGTGAATTCTGACATTATTTTATCCTAACATTTTTCTTCGTCTCCGATTACACTGTAAAAATAACCAAGATGAGAAGGATTACAAGTGTTCAGTCATAACTATTCGGAAGATGTTAAATCTCTTACCTCAGAAAGGCCAAAAGCATCAGTTGCCATACATCTTGTTGGCACTGATACTTTGGAAGAATGGCAAAAAAACTTAGACCACAAGCAACAATTGTGGGTCAAAGTTAACGACTTCAAGGCGAAAAATGGCGAAGTGCTGATTTTCTCAAACGAGGATGGTGGAATAGATAGTGTTGCTGCTGGCACGGGTTCTGAAGTTTATTCTCCGTGGCTATTTTCAAAGATTGCCGTGGCACTTCCTGAGGAGACTTATCATCTGGAAGCAATCCTGGATGATCATGTCGCAGATCTTGCTGCATTTGGCTGGGCGATGGCGCATTATAAATATGATCATTACTTAAAAGAAAAAAATCAGAAATGCGCCATTCTGACGGTGAGCGATAACTGTAACCTTGGCCGTGTAAACAGCTGGGTGAGAGGGTCCAATCTTGCCCGTGATCTGGTTAATACACCGACCTGCGATATGGGACCAAGCGAACTTGCGGGCGTATCTGTACAGTTGGCCAAACAGTTCAAGGCAAAAATTGACATCACCAGCGGCGAAGAGCTTTTGAAAAAGGGCTACAATACCATCCATGCGGTTGGTCGCGCAGCCGAAAAAGAACCGCGTCTTATTGATATTAAGTGGGGAAATGATAAAGCCCCGAAAATAACTCTGGTCGGCAAGGGTGTTTGTTTTGACACAGGCGGGCTTGATATCAAACCCTCAAGTGCCATGCTGACCATGAAAAAAGATATGGGCGGGGCGGCCCATGTTCTAGGTCTTGGGCAAATGATAATGGAAAGCGGTCTTGATATACGCCTGCGAATACTCATTCCCGCCGTTGAAAATAATATTGCCGGTAATGCCTTTCGACCTGGCGATATTATAAAAAGCTATAAGGGCACCACCATCGAAGTTGGTAACACCGACGCTGAGGGAAGACTGGTGCTATGTGACGCACTGGCTCTAGCGAGCGAAGAACAACCGGAACTCATCATGGATTTTGCCACCCTTACTGGTGCGGCACGTGTTGCCCTTGGAACCGACGTTCCACCCTATTTTACCGACGATGACACCCTCAGTGCGGAGCTCCTAAAGGTGTCTAAATGTCAGCACGACCCTCTCTGGCCGCTTCCTCTCTATACACCGTATAAAGAGCTACTAAACAGTACGGTAGCCGATATCAACAATGTCGGAAGTACTGGCTTTGGAGGTGCCATCACCGCCGCTTTATTCCTGAAGGGTTTCGTAGGTAAAAATATCCCGTGGGTTCACTTTGATGTCTACGCTTGGAACGCGAGCGAAAAAGCTGGAAAACCCAAAGGCGGCGAAGCAATGGGAATTAGAACTGCCTTTGAATATTTGGCTGCAAAATACGCCAGTCAATAATCATCCACCACAATTAATAAGTTGCTTATAAGCACAATCCTTGGCAATATCAGCAGCGAATATCGGCAAACAGGTATAAAATGGAATTTGAACTTAGCGGCCATGCTGGACTAAAGTTATGGAAGCAAACATTAACGAATATTGTTTTAAAAAAAGGCCCAGACCTGACCACGCGACAACTTTGTATGTTGCTTATGATCTATCTCGAGCCAAAAAAACATACAGTTCGTGGTCTTGCCGCTGCTATTGGTGTGTCAAAACCAGTTATTACCCGCTGTGTCGACAGCCTGAGTATATTAGGATTAGTAAAAAGAGTCCGTGACGAGAAGGACAGAAGAAATGTTTTTATACAACGCACCGTAAAAGGGGCGGTTTTTCTCACCGATTTTGCAGAGATGATTGAGAAGTCTAACGAAGAAGCAAAAGAGTAACAAATCAGATGAATTTTTATGGGCGGGGGAATGACTGAAATTAAATTGGACAAAAGGCTGAACGCTTACCGCGACGACCTCGCGGATGCTGCACTCGAAGGTCAGGTAGATGCGAAGGAATATGTCACAGCTGATAAATATCAGGTGGCCGTCGGAATGACTGCGCTTTATGGTGTCCCTGATGCGAGCACTCCTATGACCAGCCAGCTTCTTTATGGTGAATATTTTAACGCCTTTGAAATCAGTGGTGAATGGGCTTGGGGCCAATCGCTGAAGGATGGTTACGTCGGTTATTGTTCCGTTGGCGGCCTGACACCGGATCTTCATGAAAACACCCATCATGTGAGTGCCCTCAGCAGCCACATCTATCCTGAGCCAAATCTAAAATCGCCGCCTGTGGATCTCATCCACATGATGTCTGATATTTCCGTGATTGATGAAAGTCAGCAAAATGGGTTTGTACCCCTTTCTGATGGCAACTGGATATACGCGACCCACATTTCAAAAGATTTCGGTACGGATCCGGTTTCAGAGGCGCTCAAATTTCTATACACGCCCTATCTTTGGGGTGGACGGAGCAATTCTGGCATAGATTGTAGCGCTCTTATTCAAATCGCTTATGCCTCTGTGGGAGTGGCGCTGCCGCGTGATACCGATCTTCAGGAAAAGGAATTTGGCATTACCCTCGATGAAGACCAGATTCCTCGTCATGGTGACATCGCCTTTTTCCCCGGCCATGTGGGTATTATGCTTGATGATATGCATTTGCTCCATGCCAATGCCCATCACATGCGGGTCAGTATTGACCCCTTAAGAGAAGTGATTGATGTCGTCAGTTTTCAGACGGACAAGCCACCGCTTAGTTCTATCAAACGCATTTCATTTTCCCTTTAAAAACAAAAAAAGCCGCTGATAAATTCAGCGGCTTTAATCTTTAATCTAAATTGGATTACATTGGTTCAGATGGCGCGGCTTCCATAGCTTCCTCAATAACTTCTTCAACTGCTGCCACAGTAGGAAGCGCTAATGGCGCATCAGAAAGAGAACGAAGATACATAATTACAGACGCACGGTCAGAATCTTTTTTGAGACCAACAAAGACCATTTTATTTCC
>CAXBLS010000076.1:0-16484 GCA_963976585.1 uncultured Kordiimonadaceae bacterium | reverse complement strand
ATTCTAAGAAAACCAAAAACGACTGATTAGGGCCGGAAAGCATCATTCTTTCCGGCCTTTTTTTGGCATATCGAAGAATTTTAGCAGGACTTGCTGGTGCCTAAATTATTTTTAAGAAGAACAATTGTACATCCGTGCGGGCACAATTTGATCGGAAGTAATGGGTCAGGTAAACTGATTTCTTTTGAACATAAAAAAAGCGCCTCAGGATAAATCCATTGGCGCTTATTTTTTAGTACCAACCCTCAAAGAAGAAGTGGTGACCCCTACGGGAATCGAACCCGTGTTTCAGCCGTGAAAGGGCCGCGTCCTAACCGCTAGACGAAGGGGCCGTCCTAGTCGGTGGATGGTTTCTAACCCTTCACGGGGCATGGGTCAATATATTTTTTGAAATTAGCCTATCTTTTTTTACAAAAAGGAAAAATTCCACTTATTTTGCAGCATCTTCGATAAAAATCTCTGCCGATGTGCGGCCGTTCCAATGGTTATTTCGGATGGTTCCGGCAATCTTGATGGTCTTCGACCGAGATTCTATCAGCAGGCGCCCCAGTGGCTTTTCTGCGGACCTAAAGGCCATTGCCTTGACGGTGCTACCGTCTGCTGCTTTGAGGGTGCATTTGACATGGTCTTTGCCGACAATATCAACATATGAAAGATAGACATCAGAAAAGGCAAAACGCGGCGCTGCATTTCCCTGACCGTAAGGGCCAACCTGATCAAGAATTTCAACCAGATCGGGGCTTACCGCACCAAGGCTGAGCACCCCATCAAGTTTAAGGGACTGTGTTGTCAGAGCTGCGTCCACGTTACCACTCAGCCGTTCTCTTAGAAATTCATCAAGGGCATCAATATGTTCGCGTCTCATACTAAGACCCGCAGCCATGGCGTGACCGCCACCAGCCGCTAAAATTTCCGATTGCCGCGCCGCCGTAATTGCGGAACCAAGATCAACCCCCATGATCGAACGACCAGAGCCTTTCGCGTCACCATTATCATCAATGGCAATCACAATGGTTGGACGTGCGAAATGTTCCTTGAGCCGTCCAGCGACAATGCCAATCACGCCGGGATGCCAGCCGACATTTGCGGCGATAATAATAGGCGGTACCACGCCGCCAACACCAATTTTTCTCTGTATCTGGGCCATGGCGTCTTCAAGCACCATCGCTTCTATGGCCTGACGTTCTGAATTATAGGTATTAAGCTCGCTTGAGATGTTCTGTGCTTCCTGCGGATCATCGGTGCTCAACAGGATGGTGCCTGCTTCTGATCGGCCCACACGGCCACCTGCATTAACCCGGGGACCAAGCAGAAAGCCCGCATGATAGGTTCCGGGTACTTCGTTGATACCGGCCACATCGCCAAGCGCCTTTAGCCCCTCATTTCGTCGTTCCGCCATTATTTTAAGCCCTTGGGAAACCAGTGCTCTATTGATGCCCACAAGCGGCACCACATCACAGATGGTACCAAGCGCCACAAGATCAAGCCATTCGATAATTTTAGGCTCATCTATTCCCTGCTCTTTATACCAGCCGCGTTTTCTAAGTTCACGGTTGATACCGATAATGGTGATAAAGCTAACGCCGATGGCAGCAAGCTGGCCGTAACCCGGCTCTTCATCAAGACGGTTTGGATTGACCACGGCAACCGCGTCCGGCAGTTTCGCTTCGGCCTGATGATGATCAACCACAATTATGTCCAGCCCCGCTGATGTTGCCGCGCTCAAGGGTTCAAAAGAGACAATACCACAGTCAACGGTAATCACCAGTTGGTGACCGGCGGCTTTAAGTTCCAGAAGTGCTTTGGTGTTGGGGCCGTAGCCTTCGGTCATACGGTCTGGGATATAGGCGGTAATGTCCTGGCCCAGTGCTTTAAAGAAACGCTTGAAAATAGCCGATGACGTAGCACCATCCACATCATAATCGCCAAAAACAGCAACTTTTTCACCGTCAATGATCGCATCAGCGATACGCGCGCAGGCTTTATCCATATCCTTAAAATGTGAAGGATCGGGAAGTGTTTCTTTGAGGGTAGGATTTAAGAAAATATCCGCGTCATCAATACCGATACCACGCCCGGCAATAACACGGGCAACAATTTCCGGTAAATCATGATTTTGCGCGATCGCCTGAACGATGCGGTGTTCAGCGGGCCGCGCCGTCCATGCCCGCCCTGTGACGGAGTTTTCCACAGCCAATATAAGATCGGCTTCGGCTGTGGAATTCTTTTTTTGGTTCATTTACTCTAGTCTATTTTGATTTCGCGGTTATGAATGGTTTTTATATTACGTACTGTTTTTGATGCAGAACGCATCACAACTGTATCCGTTGTATATCCTTTGCCGTCCAAGGTGCTGTGAACCCCACGAAGAAGAGTACCGTCCGTAACACCCGTCGCGGCAAAAATCACATCGCCTGCTGCCATGTCCTCGGTTGAATATTTGCGGTCAAGGTCTTCGATACCCCATTTATGAGCGCGAGCGCGCTCTGTATCATTACGGAACGTCAGACGACCCTGAATTTGCCCGCCAATACATCTAAGCGCTGCGGCCGCAAGTACACCTTCAGGTGCACCGCCAGAGCCCATATAAATGTCAACGGAGGTATCTGGGTCAGTTGTATCAATCACGCCGGCAACATCACCATCACCGATCAGCTTAACGCGGGCGCCGGTTGCGCGAATTTTTTCAATCAAATCCATGTGACGCGGACGATCAAGAACGCAAACCAGCATATCACTGACCAAACGGTCTTTAGCATCGGCAACGGCTTTTATGTTGTCTTCAACACTGTTATCAAGATCAACAATCCCATTTGCAAGGCCCGGCCCTACAGCAATTTTATCCATATAAACATCTGGCGCGTTTAGCAGGTTACCTTTTTCAGCAAGGGCAACAACCGCGAGCGAATTTTGCATTGCTTTTGCGGCGATGGTTGTACCTTCAAGTGGATCAAGAGCGATATCAATTTCTGGTCCCTCGCCTGTTCCCACTTCTTCACCAATATAAAGCATTGGCGCTTCGTCGCGTTCGCCTTCACCAATTACAATTCGACCCTTGATAGATAGGTAATTCAATTCATTGCGCATGGAATCAACTGCTGCAGCGTCAGCTGCTTTTTCGTCCCCCATTCCGACAAATTTAGCCGCAGCAATCGCTGCTGCTTCAGTGACACGTACGAGCTCTAGTACAAAAATACGATCTAAAGTCGATTTAACAGCCATAATTTTTTCCTAATTTATTATGTAAAACAATACTGAATATATCTGAATTTTATAATTTTTCAATTCTTATAGACATCGGGGTTTCTATCACAGATGAAAACTCATTGATACGATTAAGTGCATCTTTCATTGCTGTTTCCGATGTTTCGTGAGTGATCAATACCACATAAGCGGTACCGTCTTGTTCACTTCCTTTTTGTAGCATGGTTTCAACCGAGACGTTGGCCTGCTTCAAGCCAGACGTTATATCAGCGATAACCCCGGCTTCATCCTTGACTTGGAGGCGCACATAATAGGCCCCTTTTCGTTGATTAATCGAAATCGGGTTCGCCGCAACCAGCTTTGATGCTGGTTTAAAGAAGGCCGGACCATTATGACCACGGGCAATATCAATCAAATCAGCGACAACCGCGGAAGCCGTTGGCCCTTCGCCAGCACCGCGCCCCTGATAAAAGGTCCGGTCAATGTAATCGCCATCAACGACAAGCGCATTAAAACCGTCCATGACCCCTGCTATTGGTAAATCACGGTCTATCATCACCGGGTGAACCCGCTGCGATAAATTGCCGTTTTCATATTTAGTGATACCAAGCAGTTTAATGCGGTAGCCAAGTTCCCGACCATGTTCGATGTCCACAGTTTCTATTTTGCGAATGCCTTCGATATAAACATTATCAAAGTCAGTTTTGGTCCCAAATGCAACACTGCTTAGAATCGCAAGTTTGTGGGCCGCATCAATACCGTCAAGATCAAGGGACGGATCCGCCTCGAGGTAACCAAGCTCTTCCGTTTCAGCGAGAATTTCATCGTAACTAAGGCCGCGCGCTTCCATTTGAGAAAGCATATAATTGGTTGTGCCGTTCATGATACCGTAAACGAGGCTCAGTTCATTCGCAGCAAGCCCTTCGCCAATGGCCTTAATGATCGGAATACCACCAGCTACCGCCGCTTCAAAACGAAGCGCGACATCATTATTTTGCGCCAGATCAGCAAGCTCGGTGCCGTGATGGGCAATCATTGCTTTATTCGCGGTCACAAGGGATTTTGATTGGTTCAGAGTATTTTTTGCAGTTTCGAACGCCACGCCATCTTCCCCGCCGATAAGTTCGACAACAATGTCTACATCATCGCGGTCTGGAAGTATTCTTGCATCACCTACCCAATTGTAAGGACTAAGATCAACACCGCGGTCAACATTGTGATTTCTCGCACAAACAGTTGTGATGACAATTTCGCGACCGGCGCGATCGGCGATCAGCTTTTTGTGCTGCTCTAGGATTTTCACAACACCAACACCAACATTACCAAGACCGGCAACAGCAATTTTTAACGGACTACTCACTATTTTTCCCTACTTTATTTTTTTTCGATCTGTTTTATATATTCATCACTATTTTGCATGAACTGCTTCATATTTCGAACTGCTTGGCGAATACGCTGTTCATTTTCCACAAGGGCGATACGGACAAAATCATCGCCGTATTCACCAAATCCAAGTCCCGGCGCGACAGCGACTTTAGCATGGGTGAGAAGCGCCTTGGAAAATTCCATTGAGCCATGTTTTTTCCATGTCTCAGGCAGCGGCACCCACGCGAACATAGTTGCGTCCGGTGACGGAATTTCCCAACCCGAACCTGCCATGCCCTCCACCAGCACATCACGGCGGGCTTTATAAGTCTCTCTGGCATAATCAATACAGTCTTGAGGACCGTTAAGTGCTGCAGTCGCCGCCACTTGAATGGGCGTAAAGGCACCATAATCCACATAGGACTTCATGCGTGTCAGCGCTGATATAAGATCTTTATTGCCAACAGCAAACCCCATACGCCATCCGGCCATTGAATATGTCTTGCTCATAGATGTAAATTCCACTGCAATGTCGCGGGCGCCCGGCACCTGCAATATCGATGGCGGCGGCACATCATTAAAATAAATTTCGGCGTAAGCAAGATCGGAAAGAATATAAATCTCGTGCTTTTTGCAAAAAGCAACCACCTCTCGGTAAAAATCAAGATCAACCACCTCCGCTGTCGGATTAGATGGATAATTGATCACAAGCGCCAGCGGTTTTGGCACGCTATGCTTGACCGCCTGCGCGAGCATTTCCATAAAATCATGATCTTTGGTGGTCGGCAGATGGCGAATGGTCGCCCCAGCGATGATAAAACCGAAATGATGGATTGGATAGCTCGGATTAGGCACCAATATCACATCACCAGGCGCGGTAATGGCCTGAGCAAGGTTCGCAAGTCCTTCCTTTGAGCCAAGAGTGGCGATGACTTCGGTTTCAGGATCAAGTGATACATTAAAACGTCGATCATAATAGGCGGCCATGGCTTTGCGTAGACCATGTATGCCTTTGGACGCCGAGTAGCGATGCGCTTTCGGATCTTTCATGGTTTCAGTGACTTTATCGATCACATGTTGTGGCGGCATCAAATCGGGATTTCCCATCCCAAAATCGATAATATCTTCACCAGCGGCGCGTGCACTCGCTTTCATGGCGTTCACTTCCGCGAAAACATAGGGGGGCAGTCGTTTTATTCTGTAAAATTCAGAATCCATCGGTCTTTCCGTTTAAAAGGGGCAGAATTGCATATTTTCCGCCCTCTAATAACAGCAAAACCCCGTTCGGGGAACAGGATTCTGCATCAAATTGACTAAATATTCTGGTCTAGGAGATAAACTGCGAAACAAACACAATCGCGATGGCTATCGGGCATAAAAATTTAATAACCGTATAAAGCAGTTCAAGATGTCTTTCATTGGCACCAAATGCGGCGATAACATTTTCTTTTTCTATCACCCATCCGACAAAAACCGCCGTAAGCAGCCCACCAAGCGGTAGCCCCACCTTGTTGATCCACCAATCAAAACTGTCCAGCAAATTCATTCCTCCGATTTTTACATCAGCAAGAATATTAGTTGAAAAGACACTAAGCATACCAACTGCAAAGATCGACCCGGTGACAATTGATGCCGCTTTCGAGCGCTTCATGTCGTAAAACTTATTGAGATAGCTGACCATTTGTTCCATCAGCGCCAGCAGTGTTGTAAAGCCCGCAATAGCAAGAAGAATAAAGAAACCAGCTCCTAGAACACCGCCATACTCAAGCTGTCCAAAAGCGACAGTCATAGTGTTAAAAACTAGTGCGGAGCCAACATTTGGTTCCATTCCAAATCCAAACACAATCGGAAAAATGCAAAGCCCGGCAAAGACCGCCACGCAGGTATCAGCAATACAAATAATAAATGCCGATTTCACAATTGATGTTTCGTCAGGAAGATAAGCACCAAACGTAAGCATAATGCCAAGGGCAACACCGATAGAGAAAAAGGCCTGACCAAGCGCGCTTACCACAACTCCAATAGTCACTTTTGAAAAATCAGGTGCAAAAAGAAAATTTATGCCAGCAGCAAAATCACCAATGACTGCCGCCATAATGATCAATGCCAAAAGCAGACAGAAAAATATCGGCATGGCGATCGACGTCATTTTCTCAATACCGTCATTAAGCCCACTTGAGAGAATATAGGCACATACCGCCATGAAGAAACCATGCCAGAAGGTCAGTTTCAGAGGGCTTCCCGAGTAACTTGCATAAAGATCGACCGCACCGTCTGGGGTTATTCCAGCAAAACTTCCCATAACTGCTTCGACCGCGTAAGCACCAGTGGTGCCCGCTATAACGCTGTAATAGGAACAAAGAATAAATGAGCTTGAAGCAATGAACCAGCCGACATATTTCCAGTTCTGAGACTTGTTTTCCATGCTTGCAACGTGGCCAAAATTGGTGATCGCTCCCTGTTTTCCATACCTTCCCAGCATGGTTTCAGCAGCAAGGAGGGGAAAACCAATAACAATAACGAAGCCAACATAAATAATCACAAAAGCAGCACCACCATTTTGCCCCGCTTCAAACGGAAAACGCCAGATGTTACCAAGTCCGATTGCCCCGCCAACAGCGGCAAGTAGGAAACCGGTACGCGATTTCCAGTGACTTGTCATTTCATGTTGTTTACTAACGGCCATACTATTATTCCCTTTTTATTCTGCTGACTGATTTTCGATTTTCTGTCTCGCTTCGTGTGCTTCTCTTGTCATAGCGAATATTTCTTTGCTTTTAATAAGCAGCGCGATCAAGTTTGGCGCTGCCAATATTCCCAGCGCCGCCAATCCAAACGCCCAAATCGTTGCAAAATTGCCAACACAGCCGGCAAAAACACATCCAACACTGAGTAAACGAAAAATCATTTTATATTTTTCGTTGCTTAAAAATACACCAGCCCGCTCAACATAAAGGCTCCAGGCGATGATGGTTGTGAATGAAAAGATCAGTTGGCCAATGATCACCACATATCCACCGCCAGGAAGGCCAGCAGCAAACGCCTGCGATGTAAGAACGGCCCCCGAGTTACCATCATCACCAAACATCCAGGTACTTTGAACCACCCCACCAACATCAATTTGAACGGTTAAAATAATGAGCGCAGTGAATGTACATATGATAATCGTGTCAATCACTGTCCCAAGCATGGCAATCTCACCTTGAACAATCGGATCCTGAGTTTCCGATGATGCATGGGCAATGGCTGCACTGCCGGTACCTGCTTCGTTGGAATAAAGCCCTCTCGACACGCCTTGCTGAATGGCAGCAGCAATGAGTGCCCCGGAAAACCCACCAACGGCCGCAGTGCCGTTAAACGCACCATCAAATATCAACCCAAATGCGGTCGGAATTGCCGCAGCGTTTAAGATTAAAATGACAGCCCCACATAACAGATACAATATGGTCATTGTCGGCACTGTAACTTCGGCCATTTTGGCAATAGATTGTATTCCGCCAATAATCACTGCGAATACAAGTATTGAAAGCAGAACCGCTGTTATCCAGTTATTCACACCAAAATTTTCAGAAAGTACGACAGATATAGCATTTGCCTGCACCATATGACCGGTAGCTAGGCCAGCAATAACCATCATCACGGCATAAGACGTACCAAGAAAGAGCCATTTTTTTGCGAGCCCTATTTTGATATAATACATGGGACCGCCGATCAGCAGACCATCTTCACTGCGATCGCGGTATTTAATGGCCATCAACGCTTCGGCGTATTTGGTCGCCATACCGCAAAGAGCAGTCATCCACATCCAGAAAATAGCGCCGGGGCCGCCAATTAATATCGCTGATGCGACACCAATAATGTTGCCTGCGCCAATGGTTCCTGAAAGCGCAGTCATCAGCGACTGCATCGGTGTAATTCCGTCATGAGCATCGGTATGGGTGTTCGATTTTTTGCTAAAAAGAGTTTGAAAGCCTGCTTTTAGGCGCCTTATTGGCATTAACTTTAGACCAATAGTGAGATAAATTCCCGTTCCAAGTAATAGCGTCGGCATTATCACGTTCCATACAACACCGTACAGCTTGCCTGCATATTCCGCTAACATGGCTTCCATTAATTACTCCCAACAATATTTTGTCTGTTTTTTATTTTTATTTTTTATGATTTTAAAGAGATTAGGATTTAAAGCAACGGTAATTATAGCCACTATTCAAGCGTCAGGCATTTCACGAATACTCATCTAAATAATCTTTAGCAGTTTGAACGTATTTTTCGGCCCCCTTGGCGAATGCCTTATATTCACTCTTACCCAAGGCACGCGCAAATTTTGCGGGGCGGCCGCGCCACATTTCACCGTAGCCGACTGATTTTCCGGGACTAAGCAGCGATCCAGCAGCAAGCATGCCTTTGTTCCTGATAATGCTACCGTCCATTGTCATGGCACTGAAGCCTACGAAGCCTTCGTCTTCTATTGTTGTGCCGTGGATCATAGCCATGTGGCCGATCAGAACGTCATTTCCGATAATGGTATCATTGCCGCCACTGTCCACATGGAGCACGCTGCCATCCTGAACGTTTGAGCGCTCGCCAATTCTTATTTTACCGACGTCACCACGTAAAACACAGTTAAACCATATACTGCTCTCACTACCGATTTTAACATCACCTATAATCCGTGCGCCGGGGGCAATGAAACAATCTTCGGCTATCTCAGGCCATACCCCTTTATAAGGATATAGCATACCGCCACCATTTGCTCTTTTTCCGTTCTTGTCTGACATTATATGCTCAGTGCCTTTATAAATGTTTCTTCGTCGACATTACCTCCGCTCAAGACGAGACAAACTTTCTTACCTTTTACATCAATCTTGCCGCGAAGCACCGCCGCAAGCGCCACACAGGCACCTGGCTCAACCACCAATTTGAGTTTTTCCCAGGCGTATTTCATGGCGACAAGTACCTCATCATCGGAAACAGTGAGCACACCCGACAGGTTCTTGCTCATGATCTCATAGGTCATTGGTTCTGGATGGATGGTTAATATAGCATCACAGATTGATCCAGATGATGTGGAATTATGTTCTATTTTACCACTTTCGAGTGATCTCTGAACATCATTGAACCCTACTGGTTCAACGCCGTATATTTCTGTCTTAGGGCTAAGTGCTAGAGAGCATCCCGATATGAGCCCTCCGCCGCCGACAGGCGTCATGAACAGATCAAAATTTGTCCCCTGCTCCTCGGCTTGATTGGCAGCTTCTAGCGCGACTGTTCCCTGACCGGAAATAATATAAAAATCTTCAAAGGATGGCACGACAACGCAGCCTCTTTCCTCTGAAATTTGATCTGCTATTTCCTCGCGGCTTTCATTCTCGCGGTCATAGGTAATGACTTCAGCACCATAATTTTTGGTGTTTTGAAGTTTCATTTTCGGGCTGTCTTCCGGCATAACGATAACAGCTTTTATGCCAAGAATTTTTGCCGATGCGGCAACGCCTTGTGCGTGGTTTCCGGATGAATAAGCGACGACGCCTCGTTTTTTTTCTTCGTCGCTAAGCCGTGACAGTCGGTTATAAGCTCCACGAAATTTAAAGGCGCCAACACGCTGCAGGCATTCCGCCTTAACAAATATATCTGCATCAAGCATTTCTGAAAGATCTTCACATCTTAGCAGCGGTGTCACCACAGCTTTGCCTGCTATACGGTCGGCCGCAGATAAAACATCATTATAATTAGGGAACTTTTTGCTGGTCATAATCTATTGATTTTCTCTTCTGAAAATTAAATATGACCAACAGATAACAAGATTTTAGATGGATTTACAATGGTAAAAATCTATTCCACGCGTTATTTAGTTCTCGCCGTCGTCATCAAACGTAACAACAAACGGACGACGTTGCCACCAGTACATATATTCAACCAATGGATGGGTCCACCAATCTGAATGCTGCCTAAGAGTGTCGCTAAAGCGGTTTAGATATAAAATTATTCTTGAAGGCACGTTCAACAAGTTATCAAAATGAAAACTAGTCGTGCGTTTGTCATAAGTATTCTTATGCAAATATCTAAATGTAAACTCATAATTCCTCTGATAAATTTCGCTAATATCAGAAGTTCCTTCGGGAATTTCCCGACTTGATGGGTAGGCTGCCAGTTCTGGCCAATATTTATTCATAATTATTAACTGCGCCCGTTCGTAAACCATTTCCTTGTAAGAATAACTGAACATCATTTCCACATAATCAAGGTCTAAGTAGGGATACGCTGGCAATTGACCTGGCCTTATTTGTTGTTGCGCCCACAGGCTGGTTGACTTTCGCGAGATCGAGTTCAGGAATGTCAGTAGGCCATGATTAGGCCCGAAGTCGTGTTTAGACTTCATTTCATCAATTAACTTTGTCGTGTGGTCCTGTGAAACTTCAAATTTTGATTTAAATATTTTTGGTAAGATGAGAGGCGTTTTTATATTTTTCACTTCATTTACAACCAAGCCATGAAAACCAAAAACATCACCACCAATCCCATCAAAAATAGTGACCTGCTGATCATGATAATGTGCGAAGAGTGGTACCGACCATGTGTGAGCCTGGGTCTGTCCATCCATAGACAAAATTCGCCGGATAGTGTTCTTACACCACTGTGTTTCCTCCGGCACCCGAATAGCCACATGCGGAATACCGTGATCAGATGATATTTTTTCACCTATTTCAAGATCTATATCTTCCCCTGTCGGCGTCGTCATTTGTACAGAACACGATTCGAATGAATCAGCCATTTCATACATATGGCCAAAAATTCTCCGACTATCATGGCCGCTGGATAACGGCAGCAATTGTTTGCCGTGCCCCAATTGCAAGCATCTCTGGACAGCTAGGCCAAATTTCTTGTGGGAAAGCGCATAGACATCATCATCGACGACACCTTCGCCGTTTGGGAACATGGTTGGCTCATACCATCTTTCTAACTTGGTTCCTTCGCGATTAAAGGATGTTACGCTAGCGGTTTCCAATTGTTTTATTTCTTCGGTAAGCGTTTCATTCCCGGGAATAGATGATATGTAGATATTCAATAACCAGGAACATATATCCGCGTGGTCATCCTGCATCGCGAGCAATCCAGTACAAGAGGAAAACACAATCAGATCGCCAATTCGTCGATAGTATAAAGCCCCAATGCCAAATATATCGGTTACGAAACTAATTTTTTGTCCGCCATCTGATATGGTTACTGCGCTGAAAATGCCATTGTGTCGGCGGTTTAGATCTTTGGACCAATAATCTCTCACCTCTGGTGCACGGGAGTAGCTGTGAATTTGAGCCTCAGCCAGGTAGCCCCTAAACACTACCAAGTCCGGGCCTTTGTCTACAGCTTGTGCTTTTGGGAACAAAAGTCCATTACATCTATCCGCACCATTCCTGAGTAAGGCCCAATTAGTGTCACGCTCAAATTGAATATTCTCACATGCCCTATTTAAATTTATATCAATATCATCTGGCGACCAAACACCTAGAAAATATTCCTTGCCGCCACATTTATCTTCTATATAGGCATTCAAAATATCCGTATTTATATTAACAGAATCTGACATGTACTGTGTGCCTTTTGTATTTTCACTCTCATCCATCAAAGTCTACCATCAGCTTTTCTCACACTATGGTCCGAACTGCAGGAAATATAACCGCTATTTCTTTAAATAATGCTAATTTTTTTTGCTTCTCTTGCTTGTTTAACGTCTTTTGAATAGGATTCATTCAGTCAAAAAATATTAGAATGGGAACCTAAAATGAAAATCGTCAGTTTGTTGATTACTTATGTTATCCTTTTTTGCACTTCGGCGACATCAATTGCTCAGGAGATGCGCACTAAAAGCTTTTATCCTGATAACGTCAACTATAATACAGCCATTCCAAAACCAGAAGAATTTATAGGCCATCCACTTGGGCATCGGGTGGCACGACATGATTTACTTTTAAGCTATATGCGCGCATTAGCCGAAAAATCAGATCGTGTCATGGTCGAGACTATCGCAAAAACCCATGAAGGGCGAGATATTTTGATGCTGACTATCAGCTCCCCGGAAAACCTTTCACGTATTGATGAAATTCAAGAGGCCCACGTGGCCTTAAGTGATCCAAACTCAGATCAGAAAGTCAGTGACGACATGCCTGTGGTCACATGGCTTAATTACGGTGTTCACGGCGCGGAAGTAAGCTCTACCGATAGTTCAATGGCTGTCGCCTACTATCTCGCCGCCGCCGAAGGTGATTATATAGAAGAAACCCTAAAAAACAGTGTGGTCCTTCTTGTGGCGATTTTTAATCCTGACGGTAATGCCCGTCAATCGGCCTGGAACCACATGCATGGCTCAAATGTTGCGATCACTGACCCAAATGGCCGCAATCACAATACATTCTGGCCTGGCGGTCGGACCAATCATTATTGGTTCGATCTAAACCGTCAGTGGCTGCTTCAACAACAACCAGGACCGCAAGGTTGGGTCAAAGCATTTCACAAGTGGAAACCAAACCTTAGTGTTGATCACCATGAAATGGGCACCAACAGCACGTTTTATATTCCGCCAGGCGTCCCCCAGCGCACTTATCCTTATATTCCGACAGAATCTATTGACCTGCTTGAGGAAGTCACAGACCGTCCCCGCGATTTCATGGATAGTGAAGCGCGGTTATATTTCAGCGAAGAAGGATATGACAATTTCTATATTGGCAAAGGGGCCACCTACCCGCATATGAACGCGGGCATTGGTATGTTGTTTGAACAGGCACGGACCCTCGGCGAGGTTGACACAGTCCACGGGAAAATGTCGTTTCGCGACAATGTCAGAACCTATCTTAATATTAGTCTTTCTATTGTCCGCGCCGGGTTTGAACTGCGCCCACGCCTTCTCGATTATCAAAAGCGTTTCTATGAGAACGCCATGGAACTGGCAGGAGACGATGACATAAAAGGTTATATCTTCGCAGCGCCAAAGGATAAGGCTCGCAGCTATCATTTCAGAAAGCTCCTTGATCGCCATCAGATTGAAGTCAATATCATGAGTGAAGATGTCAGTGCTGGGGGTAAAACCTACAAGGCCAGAGAAAGCTACATGGTCAAAACAAACCAGCGTCAATATACGCTGATCAAAGGAATTTTTGAAAAAATCACCCGCTTTGAAAATAATACATTTTACGATGTATCCGGATTTACCATGCCCCTTACATTCGGCATGGATTACGCCCCGGTTGGTGGCCGCGCAGTATCAAACGCGGGTGATATTATAAAACCAGTATTTGAAAGTGCCCCTGCGCCGCAGCGCGCCACCGCCGCTTATCTGTTTGAATGGAACGATTATTATGCCCCGCGCGCCCTTAACCGCCTTTTACAAGCAGGTGTGCGTCCAAAAGTGGCACAAAACCCCTTACGATCGAGACGGTAGAGGGAAAACAAGAGCTGGGTTATGGCACGATTATGGTCTCCACTGGCTGGCAGGGTAGTGAGCTTTCGGATGGTGCCCTTCACACTTTAATGGAAACAATTGCTAATGAAGACGGGATAAAAGTCCACGCCGTCGGCAGCATTCGCACACCAACCGCGGGAATGGATCTTGGAAGCCGTAATTTTATGTCGATAGAAAAACCCAATATTCTGCTCATGGTCGGTGAAGACACGCGTGCTTACGATGCTGGTGAAGTCTGGCATTTGCTGGATTACCGTATGAATATTCCTGTGGTGCTTTATGATAAACATAAACTTGGATCGCTCGACATCAGTGACTATACCCACATTATTTTTGTCGGCGGAAGCTACGACAGTAAAGACGAAGCCCTGACCCGTAAAATGCGCACTTGGGTTCGTTCGGGCGGCACCGTCATTGCCCACCGTCAGGGTGCAAAATGGGCCGGTGAGATACTGCTGGACACCAAAGACGCAAAAGAAGAATATCCACTTGAGCGTCAGGACTACGCAAGTAAAATTCCTAACGAAGTGGAAAACATCGTTGGCGGTGCCATCATGCGCGGCGATCTCGATAACACCCACCCAATTGGGTTTGGTTATAACAGCCGCGAAGTTTATACGCACCGGGATACATTAATCGCCTTTGATCCGCCGGAAAACCCTTACGCAACCGTTGTTAGCATCCCTGAAAATGCATTGGCCACTGGTTTTGCCTCAGACGACAATCAAGCACGGCTTGCTGGTAAAGCAAATGTTGTCGCTGAACGTCTGGGTCAGGGATCGGTGATCCTGTTTGCAAATAATCCCAACTTCCGAGCTTATTTTTACGGATCAAACAAGATGTTCCTAAACGGATTATATTTTTCAAAGGCATTTAATAGACCCCGTTAAAAGGGTCTGTTAACCGCTCCAATATCTGATTGCCGACCCATCCTTGCGCATTTCCTTCTTCGCCGTTTTTGGGGGAGTCAAAAGTTATCGGATTATTTAGTCTGGATGGTGAACGAAAAGGACTCCCTCCGACGCAAAGCAGACGTTAACCATAGACCAATTAATTCAATTGCTATAAAATCTTCTTAATATAAATGTTCCTTCATCGAACGAGAAAGAAAGAAATATGAAAGAAATAACAAGGATAAATCACATTGGATTGAGGGTGCGTGAACTCGAAATTTCTCAGATATTTTATGAAAAACTTGGTTTCAACTTTATCGAAGGACCAATCGGACCTGAACCCGTAGCGGTAATGTTACACCCTTCTGGCATAAATATTAATTTCATACTTAATGCTTCAGCCAATGCGTATAATAAAAATATATTAATGGATGCTGAAGAAAAGCATGCTGGATATACACATATTGCATTGGAGATAACCGATCCAATCGCTGTGCAAAAACATCTCGAAACTCTTGATATTGAAATCACGGAAACAGTTGAACTTCCTAACGGGGCATTCTTCTTTTTTATAAGAGATCCTGACGGAAATGTAATCGAGTTCCATAAACCCGCTTAAACATAATGAACGAAAATGTAAGACATGCTGAAATAAGGTTACTGAAGTAATACTAGATAATTACACTAATTCGGACGTCAAAATTATGATTTACGGGTGCAATCCTGAATGGCTGCTTTCGACCCAAAGCAGACGTTCACTCTGAGCATAAATTCCAGAGCAATTGCAAATAATACATAGCTGATATAATGTTGATAAGTAAAAATTCTAAATTGGGGAAATACGATGGTCGATTGGTTAAAATCAAATAAGCAAACTGAATTTTCCAATAAAACTCACTGCGGTGACATTGACACACCGCTTGGCTCAATAACCATTACAGCATCTGCCGATATACTTTTGTCTCAAGATAATTTCTCATTCGAAATTGTGGAGCCCCCTCATTTTACGCTTTTTGAGGGGCAAGCTGTTGATCATATAAATCTGTACCAACTGACGATAAAACCAACTACGACTGCACTGAAAATTATTGTAAACTTTGAGAAAATTGATTGTGAGGATTGCTATCCAGAGAGTGGTGAGTGCTACGTAAGTATTAGACTCGAAAAAGGTGCTTTTCAAATGAATGTTGGGACTAGGGACGGTGAGTATCTCAACTATCGTCTATATCCGGATCGGCATAAATTGCCTTATGAAGCTTTTGAATTGATTGAATTTAATCTAAACGAAAGATACATGGTGATCAACGTTCCAGCTTTGCAAGATGGAGAAACAATCGTAATTAGCTTTTCAACAGCGTGGAAGAATAATTCAAATGATGAGGATTGTTCAACTTGGGAAGCCGCTGATAGGATATTACCCAGTCTTAAGATAATTTAGTTCTGACTGTCTGCTTTGGGTCGAAAGCAGTCATTGGTAAACCTATTTAGTCAGGGTCTTCAACTTCAAACCAACGCCAATAACAATATGATACTAATGCTGCCGTGATTAGTGGCGAAATCCAAAACTT
>CAXBLS010000075.1:0-16555 GCA_963976585.1 uncultured Kordiimonadaceae bacterium | reverse complement strand
AACATGGCGATGGCCCAGAATAATGTTAGTGCTGGAACCGATAAATTTACTGTCGCCAACGCACTGGATCCAACATAATTACCAAGAAAAATGGAATCCACCAGGCTTGCGGATGACATGGCAAGCAGTCCGGCAATTTCAGGAAGTGAATAATGCCAGAATACAGCGCGTACGTTACCTTTTACAGGATCATATCTTTCAACAATCTCGCTCATCAGTCTTTGCCGTTTCGAGTCAATTTGATAATTTTGCTAGTCATACAGGGTCGGACATAGGAACTCAACCCCTCAAGCCTTCTATGGAAGCGTAAAAATTGAAATTAGTCTTCTTCGCGGGCCCGAACGGAAAAAGATGTATTGGTTTTAATCTTAACGATTGTTTCTATGCCAAAAGAGGATGAGGCGCGCTCCGTTTGTTGAGACCACGCCGGTTCCACGCCAACCTCTTGGCAAGACTAATGCTTTGCCAGGCCCGTATATTTGCGCATCGCCATTCGAATTAACAAAAGTCATGTTGCCATCAAGAACATAAATCATTTCATCATAACCTAGATCAGCGAAAGGTACTTGGCCCGGTTGCGCTTCCCAGACATCAACGCCAAATTTATCATCGCTGGTGCGGTAAAATTCATGGTCACGCGCAATAATATCACTGACATCGGCGTCAAATGGTCTAAAATCACTAAATCTAAGTCCGGCGAGAGTGTCCCGGTCAAGCAGAACTAAATCAATCGAGTCGCCCACTGGCAGGGTTTCATTTGTATAAGTTGACCAGATCATTCTAATGCCACCTTCAGGAACTGCAAAGCTTCCACTCCAGCCTTTTGGCATGACGAGCCCTTCACCAGCCCTATATGTGATGGCATCTTTTCCTGGGGAGCCCATCATCATGGCTCCTTCCAGGATATACATTACTTCTGTATACGGCGCATTTTCAATGTTAATACGACCGGATTTACCCTCCCAGATGCCAGCGGCATATTGGCCGTTTTCACTTTTGTAAAACTCGTGATTACGGGCCATAATGGTGCCGGAATCTGGCTCGTACGCCATAAACTCACCTAAAGCTTCACCAGAGAGAATATCGTTACTGATACGAAGCTGCTTTAATGTCGAGTCTTGTGCATGTGCCCGCTGTACTAGAAAGTCATTGTTTGAAAAATTGTTGCCGCTAACAACGAAGCACCATCCCATGAAACTCAATACTAGAATGGAGTATTTTCTTTTTGATGATGTAAAATTATTAACAAGTTTCATTTGTATTCTCTCATTTTTTAAAGGATAGCAGGCATTGGATGTATAAATCAAGTTGAGCTGGCGGCAAGTTCAAGAAATTAGAGAAAATTGTATCCATTTATGTATATTTGGTAACGCTTATGTAAGAAATTTTTGCCATTATATGGCATCAAAATATGGCATCAAAATATGGCATCAAATAAGTATGTGAGGAAAAGTCGTAATGCATTATGAACCAAAAGCACCCAAGAGCCTTAAAGATGTAGGTTATGATTCCAGTCTGATCCTGCAGTTGGTCGGCAAAGGGATGTATCTGGAAAATATGGAAACATCGGTGCAGCTTGCCAATGAAATTAAGCTCCAATCCAATGTTATTGAAGAAGCATTGCAGATTCTTGTGAGCCGCAAAATGGTTGAATCTGTCGGTATGCTTAGTAGCTCGGCTGGTGGGCAGGGCATACTACGTTATAAGCTTACCTCCGCGGGTCGAAATTTTGTTCAGGACGCTCTTAATCAAAATCAGTATTTTGGTCCTGCGCCAGTGCCACTCGATGTTTACTGCCAGCAGGTGAGGGCCCAGGCCATTGGCGATGAACGAGTTGCTCCGGAAGACATCGAGCAGTCATTTTCGGATATTATCGTGCCTACCGAATTTACCAGACAATTAGGCCCGGCGATCAATTCAGGTATGAGTATTTTAATTTATGGTCCAGCCGGAAACGGGAAGACAACCGTCGCCGAAAAAGTCGCCCATATTTTTGAATCTGTGATTTATATTCCCCATGCTATTGAAGTGAATGGGAGCATCATTAAGGTTTTTGATAGCTCGGTGCACAACAGCGTTGAAGTGGAAAGCCCACCAGTTGAGCGTCGTTCCTTGTTTCGGGAAATGGTCGACAAACGCTTCTTGCCGTGCAAGCGCCCCGTGATTATTACTGGCGGCGAGCTTAATATGGAAATGCTTGATCTTAAATATAATGAGGTCAGCAAGTTTTATGAAGCACCGCTTCATATTAAAGCGTTGAATGGGACCTTTATTATTGATGACTTTGGACGTCAACAGGTTAGCCCTGAACAAATTCTCAACCGCTGGATTGTGCCGCTTCAAAGCCGGATAGATTTTCTTAAACTTCATTCGGGTAAATCATTTGAACTGCCGTTTGACGAGCTGGTTATTTTCTCAACCAATCTTGCACCAAATGATTTGATGGACCCAGCATTTTTACGCCGCATCCCTTATAAACTTGAGACGAAAGATCCTTCAATACAGGCATTTAAGGCCATATACGCCGCTGTCGCCCGCAAGGAAGGCCTTGAGCTTACAGATGAGATCTTCACGTTTACCGTCAACGAAATTACCAACGTCGCCGGAAAAGCACTTGCTGCATATCAGCCAAAGTTTATCATTGATCAAGTAAAGGCCGCCTGTAAATACCAGGGGGTGGAACTTACATTCACTGAAGACTATGTGGCTGAGGGACTTGCTAATCTATATGTACAAGATACTAGCTTTAAAGGGCAAGTTGGCATGACCCCGAGTGAATGATAAGTTAAAATAGTGTTGTTGACCAAAATATTCGCCTGATCTATCCGGTGTCATTTTTTCTTTGTGATCATACGAAAGTCGCGTTACCATAGGTGTATGCAAAGTAACGGGGGTGCGCTTCGTTGTGGTTAAATGAGGTGGGCTTAAAATTAAAAAGGGGGGCACGGGCAATAATAAATGGGTGAGATAATAGGGTATTTGTGAGGTTTCCTGGTAAATTTTCTTATGTGATGTTTGAATGCAAGATCGTGATTATCTTGCTGCTTTCTTTGATTGAAGCAACGGCTGCACAAACGATTGTGGATCGGGCGTTTCTGAGCGAAAGTGAACGGACATGGATAGCGAAGAACCCGATCATCAAATCCTCGATTAACACCAGCTATGCACCAATTGATTTTGTTGCCGCCGGGGAGCCCACAGGGTTTTCAGTCGACTATCTAAATTTAGTGGCGGCCAAGGTTGGTCTAATTATTGAATATGTAGATGAGGATACCCTCAGTAATAATCTCGAAATGTTAAGAACGCGGGAAATTGACATTGTTCACAGTATTTCAGAAAATGAGGAGCGGGCGAAACATTTTATATTCTCAAATTCTTACCTTGATTCCCCCGTGGTCAACTATGGACGCGCTGGCGCGTCACCTATCAATACAATAGCGGATCTGGAAGACAAAAAAGTTGCTGTTGTCAATGGTACAATTTTGCACGATTCCTACAGGAGGCTTTATCCGCAAATAGAACTGGTGGAGTTCAACTATGTGACTGACGCGCTCCGAGCGTTAGCCGCTTCGGAAATTGATGTTTATACCGGAAATCTTATTGGCACTGATTATCTTATCAATCAGACATCAATATCTGGCCTTGAGGTCATCGGCAATGATCTGGTATTGCGCAATTCAGGAACATTCCACCACAGCATTGCCACTCACAAAGACAATCAGGTTTTAATGGCTATCATTAAAAAGGGTATGGCAGTAATCAGTGAGACTGAATATACCACAATATCGGAAAAATGGATTAGTACCACGAACATTCCCGAGGATATTGGTCTGACGGTTGAAGAAAAGGAATGGCTATCAAATAATCCTAGAGTAGGCGTGGCGGCGGTACCCGGTGCCGCCCCGTTTGAATTCGTCGATCAGGACGGAAAAATAAGTGGAATGTCTGGAGCATATCTGGATGTCATTTCCAAGAAGCTTAGAATTGATTTTTATTGGGTGGAAAACCAAACATTAAGTGAGGGCTTTGATAAAATAAAGGCTTCGGAGGCTTATGTTTCGCCCACATTAATACCAAGTGCAGAGCGTGAAGAGTTTCTTTATTTTTCAGATAGTTACCGAACTATAAGATATGTTATTTTTGCGAGGTCAGACAATGGTGTTTTTGGAAATTTAAGCGGACTTTACGGGCGCAAAATCGCCCAAGTCAGCAGTTTCGCGGTAACTGAGTATATTCAGGAAAATCACCCTGAGATCGAAATCACCCAAGTCGGAACAGTGGCGCAAGCTCTGCATATGGTGGCTGATGGAAATGTCGATGCATTTATCGGGAGCATTCCCACAGCGGCAAGTATTATAGCGGCCGATGGCTTAATACAGGTCAAGGTCGTTGGGGAAACGCAGTTTGAAGCATTTGTAAGTATAGGGGTCAGCAAAGAGGTCCCATTTCTTTATAGCGCGATACAAAAGGTACTAAAAACTATAACAGCCAGTGAGCATGATGACATAACCAAAAAATGGATGGCTCTTCGCATTGAAGAGGTGGAAAATTATGACCTGATTTGGCAAATCGCCTTAGGATTTAGTATTATTTTGTTTGTTTTTCTTATCTGGAATAGAAAACTTGCAGCTGCTCGAATGGAAGCCGTTGCCGCGCGCAAAGAGGCGGAAGAGGCCAATGTCGCGAAATCAGCATTTTTTGCTTCAATAAGTCATGACCTTAGGACACCGCTCAACGCAATTATTGGATTTTCAGAAGTGATAAAAAATGAAACATTCGGTCCTATCGAAAATGAAAAATATAAGGAATATAACCTCGATATAAACAAGTCTGGTGAATATTTACTTGGACTGGTCAACGATATTCTCGATGTGTCGGCGCTTGAGGCGGGCGAAAAAGAACTCTGTTTTGAAATGATCGACTTTAGTGAAACCGCTGCCGCTTGTCAGACACTTGTTCATAAGCTGGCCGAAGACAAAAACATTAAATACACGCTAAGCGTTTCAGACGACCTGCCACTTGTCTATGCTGATGAGCGGGCGATAATGCAAGTGCTGATGAATCTTGTTTCCAATGCAATAAAATTTACTCCTGAGGGTGGTCAGTTAAAAGTTTCTGCTCAGGCGTCTCCTTGTGAATTGGAAATAGAAGTTAGCGACACGGGCGTAGGTATTAGCGAAGAAGATATAAGTTTAATCACCGAGCCATTTACGCGTGCTCAAGGTTCCCCGCATCACAGTCGCGCGGAAGGAACAGGACTGGGTCTTGCGATCGTAAAGGCATTGGTCGAATTGCACGGCGGTACGCTCAAAATCAAGAGCACCGTTGGTGAGGGGACACAGGTTACAGTGCGGCTTCCGATAAACGAAGCTTAAATCATCTTTATCCTTTGTGTTCGAAAATCTCGATTTCTCCGTTTTTAATGGCAAAGGCGACTTCACCATTTTTGAGTGCGAGGGCGTCTTTACCGAAGATATCATAACGCCAGCCATGAAGCGCCTTTACGTCAGCGTCATCATCTTCAGCAATTTTTTCAAGATCTTCGACGTTGGCGAGTAGCTTGGGCGCAACATTCTCAGCTTTGCACACAAGCTTTAGCAGCACCTTAAGAAGTTCAACAATCGGGTCTGTATTTTGTGAAGGAGGGCGCTTTCTGGAAACTTTCGGAAGATCGTCTTCGGCCATTTCCATGGCATCTTTGATTGCGGATATTACGGCATCGCCACCACGACTTGAAGCGAAATTGGCACCGAGCCCGCGGACACTTGTGAGGGCGTTCTTATGGGTTGGCCTTACGGCGGAAAGTTCTAGAAGCACTTCATCGCGCATTACACGGTTGCGGGGAATATTGCGGCGTTGGGCCTCCGCCTCGCGCCATTCGGCGATTTTATGGACGATTGCATTGAAGCGGCGGTTGCTGTTTCTGATTTTAATACGTTTCCAGGCATTCTCTGGCTTGATTGTGTAGCTGTCTTTATCAAGCATTTCTGCGAGTTCTTCGTTAAGCCAGTGTTCACGTCCGGCGTCTTTGATTTGCTCAGCCAGCTTTTTATATATTTTCCGCAGGTATGTGACATCGCCAAGGGCATAATCGATTTGTCGTTCGGTGAGGGGACGGCGTGACCAGTCAGTAAAACGGGTGCTCTTATCCAGTGTTTGATTGCAAAGGGTCATGACGAGTTTTTCATAACCAATACTATCACCGAAACCGCAGACCATAGCAGCGATTTGACTATCGAACAGAGGCCTTGGTACCACACCAGCCATATTAACAAATATTTCGATATCCTGTTTGGCAGCGTGGAAAACTTTGATGACTTTTTCATTTTCCATCAGATCATAAAACGGCGTGAGGTCAATCCCACCCGCAAGGGTATCAATGGCATGATATTCGTTATCATCTGCAATCTGAATCAGACACAGTTTTGAATAATAGGTTTTGTCGCGGAGAAACTCTGTATCGACGGCCACATAGTCGGATTTTTCAAGGCGCTGGCAAAGTGCTTTGAGGTCATCGCTTGTCGTTATTACACTCATGTATATCCCTAATATATTGGTCCAAGTTAAAGATTAACTTGACAAAACGACAATAAAGCACAAAAAGACATTAAATTAAAACTGATTATTTAAAAAGGTGTAGAAAAAAATGCACGAGTATCGATCTCATAACTGTAGTGAGCTTCGCAGCGAGCAAGTTGGCGAAACAGCGCGTCTTTCCGGATGGGTTCATAGAAAGCGTGACCACGGCGGACTTCTTTTCATTGACCTTCGTGATCATTACGGAATTACCCAATGTGTTTTTGACAGCGATTTCAAGGATATCTTTGATGTTGCGGAAAATGTGCGTGCCGAAAGCGTGATCCGTATTGAGGGTGAAGTGATCAAACGGGATGCTGAGGCTATCAATCCTGACTTACCAACGGGTGAAGTTGAAATCCTTGTTAAAAAGGTCGACGTGCTTAATGAAGCTGCAGAGCTTCCGATGCCAGTATTTGGTGATCAGGAATATCCAGAAGATATTCGCCTTAAGTACCGCTTCCTTGATTTGCGCCGAGAGCGTATTCATAACAACATCGTGCTGCGCTCCGATATTATTTCGAGCATACGCCGCCGTATGGTTGATCAGGGGTTTAAAGAGTTTCAGACACCAATTCTGACCGCTTCTTCGCCGGAAGGGGCACGTGACTTCCTCGTGCCGTCACGGATGCATCCAGGTAAGTTTTATGCGCTTCCGCAGGCACCGCAGCAATTTAAACAATTGTTGATGATTGCTGGTTTTGACCGTTATTTCCAGATTGCACCGTGTTTTCGTGATGAAGATGCCCGTGCTGACCGTAGTCCGGGTGAATTTTATCAGCTGGATTTGGAAATGTCTTATGTAACGCAAGACGATGTTTTTGAAGCGATTGAACCGGTAATGCATGGTGTATTTGAAGAATTTTCAGATAAGAAAGTCACACCGGCACCGTTTCCACGCATAACTTTTAAAGACAGCATGCTTAAATATGGTAATGATAAACCGGATCTTAGAAACCCGATTGAAATTTGCGACGTAACAGAAGTCTTTGACGGATCAGGTTTTGGGATTTTTGCTGGTGCCATTAAAAATGGTGCGGTTGTTCGTGCGGTCCCGGCACCGGGCGCTGGCGGCAAGATGCCGCGCAGTTTCTTTGACAAGATGAACGACTGGGCCCGCGGCGAAGGATTCGCAGGCCTTGGTTACATCCGCTTTAAAGAAGGTGAGGCCATGGGCCCGATCGCCAAGAACCTTGATGAAGCACGTATTGCCAAACTAATGGAAATTGCTTCACTTGACGGCAACGATGGTGTGTTCTTCGCTTGCGGCAAAGCCGACGATGCGGCAAAGCTGGCTGGCCATGCCCGTACGAAGGTTGGTGAAGATCTTGACCTTATCGGTGATGATGAGTTTAAATTCTGCTGGATTGTTGATTTTCCAATGTATGAATATGACGAGGTGGAAAAGAAGCTTGATTTTAGTCATAACCCGTTTTCAATGCCGCAAGGCGGCCTTGAAGCTCTTAATACCATGGCTCCGGAGGATATTCTTGGCTACCAGTATGATATTGTCTGTAACGGTATCGAACTTTCATCTGGTGCCATAAGAAACCATGTTCCTGAAATAATGTATAAAGCCTTTGATATTGCTGGTCACGGACCCGAAGTGGTTGAGGAGCGTTTCGCAGGCATGCTGAACGCCCTTAAATACGGCGCGCCGCCCCATGGTGGTATAGCCCCGGGTATTGACCGTATTGTCATGCTACTCGCTGATGAGCCGAACATTCGTGAAGTAATTGTCTTCCCGATGAACCAGAAGGCAGAAGATTTGATGATGAACGCACCAAGTGAAGTTGAAATGAAACAGCTCCGTGAACTTCATCTGCGTACAATTATTCCGGAACCAAAGCCTGAACTCAAACAGGAAGACTAGTCATTAAGACATAATCAAAAGAAAAAGGCATGCCCCGATTGGGTCATGCCTTTTTTTATCCATGGATAAATTATTAGGGCGTCAGGCTTGAACATCCACGTTATTGCCTACGCCTGGACCAGTATCAGCTTCAACGGCTTTACGCTCGTTTACTGAATCTTCTATTTTGCCCTCTTCGGCGTCCTTCGCAATAGCTGCATTTTCTTGCGAGCTACTACGTCCTGCATCAACTTGTATTTGTGACGATGCGGCACTTGCTGCTGCGATATCGACCATATTTAATCCTTTACTATTAAACTCTATCTTAAACTAGCAACTATATTTTAACAATTTATTAATTAATTGATCGCTTTTTATCCAATTTAATTTCCTGTATAATAATAAGGATTTATAGTATATCAATTAAAAAATGAAATAACGCTCTAAGGTAGAATTTTTATAAATGGCTATTGAGTTTCACCGCATATATAAAACCGTAACAACTCTGACATTTATCGCGTTGCTCAACGCTTGTGGCGGCGGCGGGGAATTTGAGCCGAATTATGATGAAAATTCCGTACCGCAGAATCGGCGGGTTGACGGAGAAATGCCGTTTTCAAGCCCATCATTGATGAAAATGGCTGACAGTTTCCGTATCGCTGGTGATTATACCAATGCCATTCGCCTTTATCAGCGCGCTGCAAACGAAAGTCCTCGTCATGTGACGTCCAGGGTGGCGTTGGGGCAGATATATCAGCGATTAGGGGCGACGGACGGGGCAATTACCTATTATAAACAGGCGCTAGAGCTAGAGCCTGATAACGAGGATGCTGTTCTCGGCATGGGTCAAATGATGGTGCGTACGGAAAATCCGCTTGAAGCCGTTGATTATCTGGAAAGAGCGGCGGCAAAATCGCCAAATAATTTCAGAATATATAACAGTATTGGTCTTGCTTATGATCTTGAGGGTCTTCACGATCAGGCACAACTGGCGTATGGACGCGGGCTTAATAAAAAACCAGATCATATTTCACTTCTTAATAATCTGGCGTTGTCGCTGGCGTTTCAAGACGAGTTTGCCCCGGCAATTCAACTTCTCAGCAAAGCGGTAAATCTGGATTATAGCCAGACGACCGCGCAACAGAATCTAATTATGGTTTATGCACTTTCCGGTGAAGAAGAGGCGGCGAGGGCGATGGCCAATAGCTTCAATACCCCGGACGAGGTTGAAACCAATATGTTCCGTTATCGCTGGCTACGCGGCCTATCAAGCAAACGGCGGGCCCAAGCGATCTTTCTAAATCTGAACAGTTTTCCAGATGAAGAAGAGGTGGTTCGAGTTCCGACCGAGCTAACTAAGACCCAGCCGCTGGTTAGTATGGATCCAAAAAGGCAAATGCTCGAAGATATTTTAAATTCTGAAAATCAATCCCCTCCACCTGTCATGAGAGTGCCAGAACAGGCAATGCCGGAATCAGAGCAGGAAATGGAACCGGTAACAGAACCAGTTATTTTGCATGACCCCGAAGAGATGATGCCTCAGCAGCTTGCTGTGCCTGTTGGCAACAGGTACCATTTGCAATTGGGGTCTTATATGTCAGAAAATGATGCTAATATTGATTGGAAACGCTTAAATAAACTTGCACCTGAACTGCTGAGAGAAAAGCAGTATGAGATAAAATCTGTAATGACTGCCGACAACAGGGAACGGTTCCGTTTATTCATCGGAAATTATGATAATTTCAGCGCTGCTGAGGAAAATTGTCAATTGCTTCAAAGTCGTCAGGTTCCATGCCTGGTTTTAAAAATGGCGGCCGAGTAAAATTAACTCTTTATTATCAACACGAACTATCTTATGTATGGCTCATTAAATCATTATGAGACAAAAGATGCAGCTTGAAGAATTGAAAAAAACACTTGGATTAAAGCAGGGTAACTGCGATACCATGAGTGAACTTCGCATTGAGATTGATATGCTTGATGAGATGATCGTCGAGATGCTTGCGCTTCGTAAAAGCTACATGGATCAAGCCGCACGTATAAAACAGAACCGTAATCAGGTCAGAGATGACGAGCGTGTCATTGATGTGATTAGAAAAGTGTCAAACCATGCGGTCGAGAAGGGCGCTGATCCGGAACTTCTTGCCAATATTTACCGCACCATGATCGAATGGTCGATAAATTATGAATTTGGCCAGTTTGACAAAATTAATGCAAAAGAAGATAGCGCTGCTTAGCTTTTACAGAAGTTGGTGTTGAATCTCCGAAAGCCGAAATTGTCGTTTAAATCAATTGCTCTGTGTTTAAAGGCCATTTCTGACACCTTGAAATTTTGAAATCCAAAATGATCTTTTAATCCCTGATAAATTTCGCTCATTCCACTAAAGACAAGAATAGCGAGCAGGGGAATGAAGCAAAGACCGATAACTTGTAGTAATATATCCATTATTTTCTCCAACATTTTATTTGTTCTAATAATGTTCTATTTTATTTAAATAGACGAGTCAAGAACAAAAAAGAACAAAACAAGAAAACAATCATCCCTAGGATGAATAATCCTGTTGAATGGTGGTGGCAATCAAAGTATAGTTTTTCAATTCATAACAATCAGGAAATGCTAGAATGATTCTTCGCACAATTTTCAATAAATTTGTCCAGGCAATGACATGTTTGTTTCTCTTCGTTTTATTCACCGTCAGCACAGCCATCGCGCAAAATTCTCCACTGGCCGTCAAAACTGATATTGAGCCATTCGGTAATCACACAGTAATAAGCCAATGGGGGCATGTTATTGTTGCTGACCAGCCAGACAAAGCGACCGTGGGAATGTACAAAGACCAGGACGTAAAAATGGTCATCAGCATCCGTGGTGAAGCAGAGAACGAAGGATATGATGAACGTAAAGCCGTTGAAGCCGCAGGAATGGCATTTGTGCAAATTCCATATATGAGTGGGCGGGCGATCAATGGCGATGCTGTTGACGAGATACTCTCTCTTGTGGATATGACCGCCAAGAGCGGCACTAAAATCGTTTTGCACTGCACTCATTCACAGCGTACTGGATCGTTTCTTGGTGCGGCACTTTACAAAGCTGGCTATTCCCGTGATGAGGCCAACGCCGCGGCCAAAGAGGCGGGCATGTCCAGCGAATTTATAACCAAAATTCATAATGACTTTTTGGATAGCATGGAAGTTGACCCAGCCGTCGACCTTACCAGCGAGCACATGCAGACACCATTTGGTAATCTTGATAAAACACCGCAACTTGGTCATGTGGTTTATGGTCGCCAACCTGACGAAGCAACGATTGCAATGCTTAATGAGCAAGGTATTGACTTTGTTTTAAGCGCACGTTTTGATGATGAACCAGTCGGATTTGATAGCCAAAAAGTACTGGCAGATAATGGTATTTCTTTCAAACAGGTTTCTTTTTATAAGGGAAAGTTTGATGATCGTCCGCGTGCCGTTGACCCGCAAGCGATTGATGAGATTAGTAAAATTTTAAAAGAAACAGCGATAAGTGGACAAAAGGTGCTCTTTCACTGTCAATCGGGCCAGCGTGCTGCAGGGGCGCTCGCTGCCGTACTCGTGCGTGATTATGGCTATTCAAAAGAAAATGCGCTTGCCTATGCCGCAAAAGCGGGACTAACCAGCAAAAATGTTGGTGCAGCCCTTGATGAATATTTTGCTGGATTGGGCAAGTAGACAATTGAAGACAGGGTACAAAACATGAAGTTGAGGTCACAAATAATCGTTAAATCTTTGGCTTTTTTTGCTATTTTAATGAGCGCAGCTTGCGCGCAGAGTGCCTCAATACCTGCATCTGATCGTTTAAGCCCAAATGTCCAGATACCTTTTGGCAATCTTGAAATCACTCCGCATTTTGGCAATGTGGTTTATGCGGCGCAGCCTGATGTGGATACGGTGAACATGTTTGAAGATCAGGGATTTGATCTGGTGATAAATATTCGCGAACTAAATGAAGATCTTGGCTTTGATGAAAAGACACTGGTGGAAGAGCAGGGCATCACTTATATGCGGATCCCTTACATGCAGGAACCATCATTTGAGTCCGAGTTTTCTGATGCGGCCCTTAGCAAGATAAAGGCCGCTATCGATGACGGCACGGCCAAGGGACAAAAAATACTACTCCATTGCAGCCATGGTCAACGAGCTGGTTCGACCCTTGGCGCGATCCTGTACCGGGATTATGGCTATTCGAAGGAAGCCGCGTTTGAGGCGGCCACGCAAGCTGGAATGGTCTCTGAATGGTCGGTGCCGCGCTTTGAGCGTATGATCGAACGGTCAGTGCAAAAAATTGAACCCTTCGGCGGCATCAAAAATATGGTCAAATATAAAAACTTTTATATCAGCAGCCAACCACCGGCGGAAGCATTTCCCATGATGAAGGAACGCGGTATCACCACTGTGATCAGTAACCGAGCAGCCATTGAGAATGATGGATTTCACGAAGAAAGTCACACCGAATCGGCTGGATTAAAATTTCACCGCGCCCGAATTTATAATGACCGCTATGGCGATATTAATGACGGCAAACTCAATGTGGACGAACTTGAAAAAGCGCTTGGTATTATTGCAAATACCACTGACGGCGATGTCCTTGTTCACTGTGGTTCAGGTGATCGGGCATCAATGATCCTCGCTACCTATCTGTTTAGCATGGATAAGGAAAACGCAGTCGAGGCCCTTAGTAAGGCTCGAATAGCGGGCTTAGAGCATGCTGGCATCACAGAGCAGCTTGAACTATATATGGGCATTAAAAAAGGGCAGTAATAGTCTACTTAAAATCGGGCTTTCTTTTTTGGAGAAAAGCAGAGACACCCTCAAGAAAGTTTGGTGATTGACCGGCAATTTTCTGCTCATCTGCTTCGAGGCCAAGCTGATCAATCAGGGTATTCTCCTGCGATGCATCAAGTAATTTTCTAATCTGGACGATAGTAGAGGTGGGACCCGCCGCAAGTTTTTCGGCAAGCGATGTCGCAGCGTTCATAAGGCCATCATCATCAACAACTTTATATATAAGACCGATATCCAGGGCATCATCGGCCGTGATGTTTTCACCAAGCATCATCATTTCTGTGGCTCGGGCCCGGCCGATCAGCCGCGGCAGAAAATAGGTGCTGCCGGCGTCTGGCACTAACGCGATGCCGACAAAGCCCTGAGCGAAGTTGGCGCAGCGGGCGGCGATGGTTAAATCACAAGCAAGCATCAAGCCCATACCAGCACCGACACAATAGCCGTTCACGGCGGCAATGGTTGGAAAGGGCAACGCCTTTATGCCGAGTACCATGGGCTCAAAATTATCGCGCAAAGCCTGTCCCAAATCAAAGCTGCTATCAAATGAAAAGCTTTTTAAATCGGCACCAACAGAAAAGCCGCCCCCGATCCCCGTTATGATGAGGGCTCTGATACCGTGGTCGCCAGCGGCAAGTTCAGCAATAACCTGCTTGATATTGTCGAAAAATGCAGGGCTCATGGCATTAAGGGATTTCTCCCGCGTAAGGGTAAGAACCGCAATATTGTCAGTTCGCTCAAGTTCCATCGTTTCAAGTGAGAGCCACGTCATGCTTCTGCTTTCTTTGTTTTATTAACAAATAATCGCTCAAATGAAAAAAAGTGTCAATCTATCAAATAGAGTGACACTTTAATTTACAGATATTTGGAATAAATTATCCTGCGGCAGAGCCGGAAACAACTTGATCAAGTTCCATTTCGCTTTGAACCATATTACGGCCGTTTGCCTTCGCAAGATAAAGGGCGCTGTCGGATTTCTGGATCAGATCTTCGCTGCTCATACCAGGATGTACGCAGGCGACGCCGAGTGACATGGTAATACGGCCAAAGTTAGCGCCGGTATTTTTATTTTTGATAATGCGCTGTGAAATAACGGTGCGAATTTTATCTGCAAGGGCAATGCCGTCCCCGAGTTTTGCCTTAGGGAGCAAGATGGCGAATTCTTCTCCGCCGTAACGGGCAGCAGAACCCTGGAGGCCAAGTTCTTTTTTGATAACGTGCGCGACAACTTTAAGAACCTGATCACCGATCTGATGACCGTAGTTATCGTTAAATTTCTTAAAGAAGTCGATATCACATAGGATAAGGCAAAGGTCATGACCAAGATTTTTATTACTGCCCATATATTCGGCCAATTTTTCTTCGAAAAATTTGCGGTTGCCGATATTGGTCAGTGCGTCAGTACGGCTCTCAAGGCGCGCATTGTTTAGATTCGTTTGAAGACCTTCGATCTTGACCGTACTTTCTTCGAGCTTGCTCTCAAGTTTGCTGCTTTGTTCTTTAATTTTATCGGTATCAGAAATAACCACACGGATGATATCTTTAAGCTCATTTGAACCTTCAAAGTCGGACAGCTTTTCCATATGCTTCATGAGTGCCTGAGTGTGTTCACTGCTATCTTCACCAGTTTCTTTTAGGACATTAATAATTTTAGCGAGTTCCCGTTGAAAGGTAGCACCGGTTTCGACGATCGCTTTTAATTCTTTTTCAGCCGAGAAAAAACGTTCGTAGAGTTTCTCATTGAGTTCCTCATCGAACGGCAGTTTTTTGGCAACCATGCTATCAATCACTTTTGTAAGATTGAGATCGGATTGTGCTGAATAAGTATACCAAAGATGATAATTTTTGGGACTGGGAACAACCTCATATTGGGTCATATAGTTTATGGCGGTACCGGAATTACTCCACATGAATTCCTTGTCGCTGTCGGATAGAAACTTTGTCATTTTCTTTTACATCTCTTGTTTTTATAATTCTAGTTTCCCCCTTCGAGAATCAATGTACTCACGCTCACTTCAATGATTCTTCAAGAATAATATGCCGATTGCTTTAAAAATTAGTTAAAGCGAATATATGAAATGCATTATAAAAACAAAGGCTTATTAATAAAGTTTTAATACAATATTAAAGAATTCAAAACGACCCTTTAACATATTAAGTAATAAGGATTTTATTAGTTTATCGGCTCAGGAAGTCCGGCACATGGTCGCCTAAGCCGACGATCGGTTCCTGTGTTTTTTTATCATGTGGTGCTGGATTATTGGCTTTTTTTGCTTTTACAGGCTTGTTCTGCGCAGTGTTTGGGGTCTTTTTGTTTTTATCAGAATCGGCGCGGTGCGGCTTTTTCTTTTTATCAGAACTGTCGCCGTGCGGCTTTTTGTTCCTATCAGAACTGCCGCGGCGTGGTTTATAACCGTCTTCAAGAATTTCGGCAGGAAGTTTATAAAGCGGTATATCTTTACCAAGGAACTTAAGCAGCCCGTCTAGATATTTTTCATCGGCCTGAGTACTAAGGGTAAACGCGGTGCCCGATTTACCCGCGCGCCCCGTCCGGCCGATACGGTGAATGTAATCTTCGGGGTTTGATGGTACGTCAAAATTAAACACATGACCAACGTCGGGAATATCAAGACCGCGCGCAGCCACGTCACTGGCAACCAGTATTTTTGTTTCACCAGCCTTAAAGGCGGCAAGCACTTCCATGCGTGTACTTTGATGTAAGTCGCCGTGCAGTTCAGATGCGCTGAAATTATGAACTTTGAGTGATTTGTTGACGATCTTCACTTCTTTTTTGCGGTTACAGAAAATAATCGCGTTGTCCACATTTTCGGTTTTTAGAAGATGGCGCAGGACTTGACGCTTATCACTGTCACTGCCTCTAAATTTAACGAGATGTTGTGCAATTGTAACGGCCGTTTGAGTTGGGGCTGATACTGCAAATTCTTTTGGATCTTTAAGGAAGCTATCCGTAAGCTTCTTCACTTCTGGCGGCATGGTTGCAGAAAAGAACAATGATTGAATTTTCTTGGGCAGCATTTTACAGATTTTTTCGATATCAGGAATAAAACCCATATCAAGCATACGGTCGGCTTCATCAACGACCAATATCTCAACACCGCTGAGCATTACGTTGCCGCGTTCCATATGATCGAGCAGGCGTCCCGGTGTGGCAATCAGGACATCAACGCCTTTATCAAGTTTCTTAACCTGTCCGGCGAAATCGGTACCGCCGATAAGCAGGGCACAGGTGAGTTTTGAATTTTTACCGTATTTGTCAAAGCTTTCTTCAACTTGCGCCGCAAGTTCGCGGGT
>CAXBLS010000074.1:0-16576 GCA_963976585.1 uncultured Kordiimonadaceae bacterium | reverse complement strand
AGAAATATGAATTTCATAAAATTGTTGATTAAGTTCCGTGATTGAAAGTCCGTTATTTTACGTTGTAGCGATTGTGGCCGTGCTTATTGTCGGCATATCCAAGGGCGGGTTTGTTGGCGGTTTTGGCATGCTCGCAGTGCCAATGATGGCAATGATTATCGATCCACGTCAAGCAGCGGCAATTATGCTTCCCATACTTTGCGCAATGGATATTTTTGCTGTGAAAGCCTTTTGGGGTAAGTGGGATAAGCACTCTCTGGTAAGTATTATACCGGGAGCTGTCATTGGCATTATATTTGGCGCCCTGACTTTCAAGTATTTAAACGCAGATATGATCCGCATCATCGTTGGTGGAGTGACGGTGCTATTCGTCTTGCAATATTATCTTATCGATCGCCGCCGAAAAAACGAACCGGGTCTTGACTATAATGGTACCAAGGGTGGTATTTGCGGTGCTTTGAGCGGCTTCACAAGTTTTATCGCTCACGCTGGCGGTGGCCCACTATCCATGTATTTATTCCCGCTTAAGCTTGAAAAAACAAAATTGATGGCGACATCTGTGATCTTTTTTATTGTTGTTAATTACGTGAAGCTGATCCCCTACGCCTGGCTCGGACAGCTATCGAGCGAAAATTTGCTGACGTCGCTGGTGCTCCTACCACTAGCGCCAGTTGGCATAAAACTTGGGGTGTGGATGCATCACAGGGTCTCAAATGATATTTTCTATAGCATTTGTTACATAGCGTTATTTTTTACGGGACTTAAGCTTATTTATGACGGTGTCATCCAGCTTTAAAACGGGATCCAGCTTCTTTCTTTGGTAAAATGCAAATAACCCAGATTAACGCCTGCGCGAAGACCGACACCAAGCCGGATGGGCGCGATGATAATTTCATCGACCTGCTGATAATTCATTCCGAAACCAGCCACGTAGTAGAGGCTGCCTTCAACGGCAGGAAAGCGCTGATAAAGTTCTTCGGTATCATTAAGGTTATAGACAAGAGCGAAAACCCGCGAGCCATTGGCACCAGCGTCAATTCCAATGGATGGACCCTTCCAATATACTCGTTTGTCACCTTCAATTTTATGAGAAAGGGTGCCGTCGCCGTAGCGTGCGCCAACGACGAGCGCTGCACTAACTTCCGTGCCAATAATATATCCATTTGGTCTGCCAAGATCTGCGAATGCTTTTTCAATCACGCTGGCCACAGCTTCAGAGCCTTCACCGAAAAATTCAGATGCGGCGTTTATGACATTTTCCTTATCATAGGTCGCGTCTGCATTGGTGCTGTCCAAATTTTGTCTTTCCGCCGATGGTGGCGGGGAGGTTTCGCTATTTTTGCCGGAACAGGCCGAGAGCATCAATAGAGCGGATAGTCCAAGCAACTTGAAGAAACTGCGCATTATTCTTTTCCCTGTTGTTTCTTTCCATTAATTCTAAACATGATCCATTTGGCTGGAAAAATCCAGACAATTCCCGCCACCAGATAACATATTAATTCAAGCATAATGTTATCGGAAAAAAAGGCGTCAATAAGACGGCTGATGACGAGTATATAAAGCGTCATGACGGCGAGCATCAACAGCAGCCAAAGGAGCTTTGATATTTTTGGCGAAGAGGGATCTGACAAATTATTTCCTTAAATTCTTCCACTTAGAAAAAGCGCGAGGTAAATACCGCCGTAAACCACAGTAGAAAAGGCGGCGGCAATGGCGAGAAACTTTAAGTGCCGACCAATACTGCTAAAAAGTCGCTTGAAAATATTACTTTCTTCCATGGTTTATTTGGTTCTTCTCATCCTTACGGCGTTGTTAATTAATTTAACCGTTTCTGACCACAGGTTATATGCGTTCAGATCATGAATTGAAACCCATTTCGCATCAATTGCGTCATCAGCGGCTTGAAGGTCGCCGCGACCATAATCTGCCATATAATCGATGAGGCTATAATGATATTGGATATTCTCATTGTCATCGCGTTTTATGAAATCCACAACATCAATAAGGGTAATATTTTTAATCACAATAGATGTTTCTTCTCTCACTTCTCTTGCGGCAGTATCTTTAAGTTTTTCGCCTAAATCCTGTGCGCCGCCAGGGATGCTCCATTCTGCTGCTTTCGGCGGTTTGTTACGCTGGATCAGCAGGATTTTATCTTCTTTAAAAACGACAACGCCAACGGCAGTGATTGGGCTCTTTGGATAATCTCTTTTCATATTATGCTTTTTATATATTATAATTTTGAATTTGAATTATAGCGTGATCCAGTAAAGTTGAATAGACAATGTGTGGAAGATTTTCACTATCAAGCGATGCCTACAATAGTTTTATCGAATTTCTTGACATGGGGCAGTCTTTTGTTGTGCCGGACCGCTTTAACATCGCGCCAAGCCAACCAGTCGCCGTTCTTCGCTTGCAAGGATCGGATAAAGACCAGGCGATTATACCGCAAGCGCCCCTTCCGCCCCGTGAAGGGGCGCTGATGCGCTGGGGACTTATCCCCCATTTTGCTAAGGAGATTAAAACCGATCGGCCACTGATAAACGCTAGATCTGAGACGATAGCCGATAAACCATCATTTCGGGGTCCGTTTCGGCGGCGAAAATGTCTTGTGCCAGCGGATGGTTTTTATGAATGGAAACGTGGCGGCGCATCGCCAGTTCCTTACTATGTTTCTCTACCGGACCGGATGCCTTTCACTTTTGCTGCGATATGGGAAGCCTGGACGGGGCCGGCCGGTGAAGACTGGCTTGAAACGGTGTCATTGGTGACCAAACCAGCAAATGGGATCGTAAAAAAAATTCATAACCGCTCTCCTGTTATTGTCGCTCCGCAAGACTATGACCTTTGGATGCGTCCTTGCGATCCGCCGGACCGGGATATTTTCTCAAAACTTTCTACTGACCTGGACAAGAAACTCTGCATGTATGAAGTAAGCCCTTATGTAAATAGCGCGCGCCACGACAGTGAGCAATGCATAATACCAGCAAGTACCGATCAATTTAAACTTTTTTGATTAATCGGACTTCTTAACGCTGTGGCCCCCGAATTGGTTGCGTAGCGCGGAAACGACTTGTCCGGTATAGCTTGGGTTTCCGGTTGAATCGATGCGAAATTGAAGGGATGCTTCGATGACGGGAGCGGCAATGTTTTTCGATTTTGCTTCTTCAACGGTCCAAAGGCCTTCGCCGCTGTGGGAAACTTCGCCGGATATGGCGCTTAGCTCGACGCCCTCTTCTTTGTAGCCGTTTTGCAGCCAACCGACGAGGCGGCTTTCGATAACGCTGCCGGTGTTATAGATGCGTGACACTTCTTCAAGGTCGAGACTGAACTCACTGGCTTTCAGGATTTCGAATCCTTCGCCAATCGCTTGCATCATACCGTATTCAATGCCGTTGTGAACCATTTTGGTAAAGTGACCGGCGCCGGTTTCTCCCATATAGGCGTAGCCGCCTTTCACACTTAAATCTTTAAACAACCTTTCATATTTTTCAAATTTATCGCGCGCACCACCGATCATCATGCAGGCGCCGCTTCGTGCCCCGCCGGGGCCTCCGCTGACGCCAACATCCATGAAAACCAGACCTTTTTGCTTGAGATCAGCGCCCCTGCGTACTGTTTCTTGGAAATTTGAATTGCCACCGTCCATGATGACGTCACCGGCACTGAGGACGGTGCTTAGATCAGAAAGAACCGTATCAACAATATTATGAGGCACCATGATCCAGATAAATTTCTCGCCGGGAAGTTTTTCCTTAAATTCATCAAGATTTGATACTGTTTCGGCGCCTGCCGCTTGCGCCTCTTTCCTCGCGGCCTCATTGGGGTCGGTTGCAACCACCTCATGACCTTTTTCGAGTAGGAGCTTCACCATACCCATGCCCATTTTACCAAGGCCAATATAACCAATTTTCATAATTTCAGGTACTTTCTCATGTCTGTTCTTTATCTAATGACCCGGCCTGGGTTCATAATGTTTTTGCTGTCAAGCACGCGTTTAATATCACGCATTATGTTCAGTTCGGTATCCGATTTATAATATTCCAGTTCTTCTAATTTGAGAGACCCGATGCCATGTTCAGCGCTTATGCTTCCGCCGAGTTCAACGACGATATCATGAACCAGACGGTTTATTTCTGACCATTTGGCAAGATATTCTGATTTATCCATTCCCACGGGTTGTGAAAGGTTGAAATGAATATTGCCATCACCAATGTGACCAAAGGGAACGGGGCGGATGCCGGGCAGGTAATTAGTAACGGCCTCAGTAGCGCGTTCAAGAAATATCGGAATTTTTGAAACGGGAACGGCAATATCATGTTTGATGCTGCCGCCTTCAAATTTTTGCCCTTCTGACATATGTTCGCGCAGGTTCCATAATTCTTTCATTTCGCGATCGTTTTTCGGAACAACGCCGTCAATCACATGCCCCATTTCCATTGATCGTTCAAGAATTCGTTCCATCACTATTTCAAGATCAAGTAGATCGGCTGCCATCGATGTCGCACATTCCATAAGAATGTACCAGTCATATTTACTTTCGAGTGGATCACGACAGCTGGGCATATGCTCGATAGTGATATCAAGACCGACCCGCGGTAATATTTCAAAGGCGATTAGGCTATCACCACTAATTTCACGAGCAAGGCCAAGTAATTTAATGGCCGCATCCGGATCCTCTACGGCGACAAATGCGGTGTTTTTTTGCACATGCTCAGGGTAAAGCTTCAACGTTGCGGCGGTGATCACGCCAAGCGTTCCCTCTGCACCGATGAAAAGCTGTTTTAAATCATATCCGGTGTTGTCCTTGCGAAGTCCGGTTAGACCATGCCATATATCACCGTTTGCAAGCACGACCTCAAGTCCCAGCACCAATTCCCTCATGACGCCATATTGCAGCACGTTGATACCGCCAGCATTCGACGAAATATTGCCACCGATCATTGCTGATCCTTCGGACGCGATGTGCATGGGAAACTGGCAATTGATGTCTTTGGCAATGGTATGAGCGTCCGCGAGGATGACACCACTTTCCAATGTCATGGTATGATTAAGTGCATCTGTTTCACGCACTTTATTCATCCGTTTCATACTCAAGATGATCTGCGTATTGCTCGCATCCGGTACATTACCACCAACAAGGCCGGTATTGCCGCCTTGGGGAACGATTTTTATATCGTGATCGTGACAGTAAGCTATGACCTTTGAAACCATTTCGGCCGAATCTGGAAATAAAACAAGTGGTGTTTTACCAACAAATTTATCGCGCGGCTCAATCAGATGGGGTTCAATAACGGTCCAATCATCACTGGCGCCCTTCGCGCCTGCGATTTTCTTAAGAGCGTCAATATCTGTTTGGTCTATTGTCATAGCTTAGTTTCCCGGGGCGCTGCTGCGCGTTCCAGCCTATCATTGATGGCAATGCCAAGTCCAGTATTCGGGATCGGTGCAACAGCAATTGCTTCCAGGTTTAAGCGGTCCAGTTCACGCATCATTGAAAATAAGTTTGCCGCAGCTTCAACCAAGTCACCGCTGGGGCTTAAGTTCAGGCTATTTTCCGTATTCGAATTATGCCCAAAAGCGAGATACGCTTCTGCGGGTCCTTGTTTGGCTGCATTAAGTCGCATTTTAGTGTTCGGCGCATAGTGACTTTTTAACTGCCCTGGGGCGACCGGATTATCGGTGGGCTGATCATTTATTTGAATAGCCTGACCAGTAACTTTTTCAATGTCCTTTGGTGTGATGTTACCGGGGCGGAGCAGGGTAATTCCGCTTTCGTCTATTTGAACAATGGTGGACTCGAGACCTTTATCGCAGGCCCCGCCATCGATGATCATATCAAGCTCATCACCAAATTCGCCGTCCACGTGAGCAGCCGTTGTCGGGCTGATGTTGCCAGACTTGTTGGCACTCGGTGCAGCAATGGGGCCGTCAAATTTTTGCAACAATTTATGGGCGACATTGTTCATTGGTACCCGTACGGCAACTGTGTCGAGGCCAGCAGTGATCAGGTCCGAAAGTCCGCTTTGTTCCCTGAGCGGTAAGACCATAGTAAAGGGACCCGGCCAAAAATTATCGGCCAGCTTTTGCGCCGTAGGGTTTATATGGACGTAAAGGTCCGCTTTCTTGGCGTCAGACAGATGAACAATTAACGGATTAATGCTGGGGCGGTTCTTTGCAGCATAAATCTTTGCAACCGCGGTGCTATTTGTCGCATCAGCGCCAAGGCCGTAGACGGTTTCTGTGGGAAATGACACAATATCACCGTCAGCAAGCTTTTTTGTCGCAAGATCAAATGTTTCATTTGATGGTATATAAAGGCGGCTTTTCGTCATTCTCTTACAATATACTTGAATAAAATTCTCTAATACTGTTCTATAATTGGTGTAGGAATACATAACAACCCCAGATGGGAGATTAAATGGGCGCGCTTAAGGGAAAAACAATATTTATAACAGGGGGAAGTCGTGGTATTGGCCTAGCGATTGCGCTGCGCTGCGCGCGGGACGGTGCCAATATTACCATTGCCGCTAAAACAACAGAACCGCATCCAAAGCTTGAAGGAACAATTTATTCGGCTATAGAAGAGATTGAAAAGGCGGGTGGCAACGGGCTTGCCTGTAAGGTTGATATACGCGACGAAGGCATGGTTGCGGACGCCGTTGAAAAGACGGTTTCAAAATTTGGCGGCATTGATGTGCTGATTAACAATGCCAGTGCCATTTCACTGACACCAACTCTCCATACGGAAATGAAGCGCTACGATTTGATGCATGGCGTCAATACCCGCGGTACGTTTATGGTTTCAAAAGCATGTATTCCTCACCTTAAGAAGGCCGAAAACCCGCAAGTGATGAATATTTCACCGCCGCTCAATATGGAGGCGAAATGGTTTGGACCTCACGTCGCATACACAATGGCCAAGTTTGGCATGAGTATGTGTGTGCTGGGTATGGCCGAAGAATTTAAACGAGATGGCATTGCTTTTAATGCTCTTTGGCCACGTACAACAATTGCGACGGCGGCAGTTAGAAACTTGCTCGGAGGAGAGCAGGCAATAAGGGGCTGTAGAACTCCGGAAATAATGGCCGATGCGGCCTATGTAATATTGACACAAAATGCGCGGAAAAATAGCGGTAATTTCTATATTGATGATGAAGTATTGGAGCGTGTCGGGATAACGAACTTGGATAAATATGCGGTTGATCCATCTTCAACTTTATTGCCGGATTTTTTCGTCGAGCCAAGATAAATAAAGAGGAAAACATGAACGATAGACCATGGTTAGATCATTACCCGCCTCACGTAAAATGGGATCAGAAATTTGAGGGGAAACCTCTTCACAACCTGATTGACGATACGGCGGCCAAAATCCCGCAAAATATAGCACTTGATTTTATGGGAAAGACATGGACCTACGGTGACGTGGAAAAAGCGGTTAATGCCGCGTGTAAATCATTTCAGGACATGGGGGTTGCAAAAGGCATTAAAGTAGGGCTGTTCCTTCCTAATTGTCCTCAGTTTATAATCGCCTTCTTCGCCGTTTCAAAAGCGGGTGGAACGGTGGTCAATTATAGTCCGCTTTATTCGGAACCGGAACTTCTGCATCAGGTGGAGGATAGCCAGACTGATATTATGGTAACACTTGATCTTGATGGACTTTATTCAAAGATGAGACGTGTTGTTGAACAGAGTCGCGTGAAGACACTAATCGTCAGTAAATTTTCTGATATTCTGCCATTTTCGAAAAACCTGCTCTTTAATATTTTTAAAAGAAGTGCCATCGCCAATGTGATAAAAGATGATGTCCATATGGAATATAATGATCTATTTGACAATGATGGTAAATGCCAGCCCGCGGATATAAATCCCGATGAAGATATTGCCGTGCTTCAATATACCGGTGGAACTACAGGTATTCCTAAAGGGGCGATGCTCAGCCATTCAAATCTGTATATAAATATGGCACAGCTTGAGGCGTGGCCGCCGGATCTTCAGTTTGGCAAGGAAAATGTCGTCGCCTTTTTGCCGTTTTTTCACATATTTGCTCTGACAGTGGTCCTCAACATGGGTGTCAAAATCGGCGCGCGCCTTGTCATCGTCCCCAAGTTTGAACTGGACGATGCGGTAAAGTTGATGACGCGCGAAAACATTACATTGTTTGCCGGCGTTCCAACAATGTTTACAGCGCTAGCCAATCACCCCGGCGCTGATAAAATTGGTATTGGCAAAATTAAAATGGCCATGTCCGGTGGTGCGCCGCTCCCTGTTGACCTTAGGCAGCAATATAGGGACCGCTGGGATATCGACATAACAGAAGGTTACGGTCTTACCGAAGCGTCCCCTGTTACCCACGCCAGTCCAATGGGCGAGATCGGCAGCAGAGCCGGATCTATCGGTTTGCCGTTGCCGGCGACAGAAGTTTTCATTATGGACCGTGAAAATGAAGGGCATAAAATGCCTCGCGGTGAAAGTGGCGAGATATGCATTCGCGGTCCACAGGTCATGAAAGGATACTGGAAAAAACCGGACGCAACGGCGGCTGTCATGATCGGTGATATCCTGAAGACTGGTGATGTAGGTTATATGGACGAAGAAGGTTATACTTTCATCATGGACCGTGATAAGGATCTTATTCTGGTTGGTGGTTTTAATGTCTTCCCACGAACGATTGAAGAAGCGATAAATCAGCATCCGTCCGTCGAGGAAGTTACCGTTATCGGTATTCCTCATGATTATCTTGGTGAAACGCCAAAAGCTTTCGTGAAGCTTCGCGCGGCAGGAGATGCGCTGAATGCAGAAGAACTCATGGCGTTTATCAAACCAAGAATCGGTAAGCATGAACGGCCTTCTCAGATTGAGTTTCGTGATGAACTTCCCAAGACCATGGTTGGCAAACTTTCTAAGAAGGAACTGGTTGCCGAAGAAAAAGCCAAATATGAGGCTGCCAAAGCAGCCAAATGACCACAGCACTTATTACCCACAGTGACTGCCTGGATCACGTCTCGCCGCCCGGTCACCCGGAATGTGTAGAACGTCTCAGTGTAATTCTCGCTGCTCTTTCTGAGCCGGAATTTAAAACCTTATTGCGCGTGGATGCGGCGCTTGCGACCATGCAACAATTGGAGCTGGTTCATACGAAAGAACATATCGAACATGTACTAAATCAAGTACCAATGGACGGCAATAGCATGCTTGACGGTGATACCTATTTGTCATCAGGGTCTCGGAATGCGGCGCTGAGGGGGGTGGGGGCGGTTTGTCAGGGCATTGATTTGGTCATGTCAGGGGATATCGACAACGCTTTTTGTGCGTCCCGACCACCGGGCCATCACGCTGAGCCAGGGCAAACCATGGGGTTTTGCCTTTTTAATTCTGTGGCAATCGGCGCGCTTTATGCCAGAACAAAATATTTTTGTCACAGGGTGGCGATTATTGATTTTGATGTTCATCATGGTAATGGTACCCAAACGGTCGTGGAAAACAATAAAGGGATTTTTTACGCTTCGACGCACCAATCGCCATTATATCCTGGAACAGGGCAGGTTCATGATCGTGGCAAAGGAGTGATCGTTAATATACCGCTTGCGGCTGGAAGTGGTAGCAGCGCCTTTCGAAAATCCGTGGATAGCAGACTTATTCCGGAACTTAGAGAATTCGGCCCTGACCTTATATTGGTTTCGGCGGGCTTTGATGCTCACGCTATGGATCCGCTTGCGGACCTTAATTTGGACACAGACGATTACTATTACGTCACCGAGCAGATAAAAAAGGTCGCAAACGACTGTGCTAAAGGCCGCCTTGTTTCAAGCCTCGAAGGGGGCTATAATCTTGCAATTATTGGCGAATGTGCAAAAGCGCACGTTTTCGCATTGATGAACGACTGATTTATCCGCTATAAGGTAAACGATTAAGTAATACGGGAGCAGGACGTGGCTAAGGGAACAAGTTCATCTGTTGAAATTCCAGATGATATAAAAAATATGAAATTTGAAGAAGCGCTCGGCGCTCTTGAAGATATAGTGAGGAACCTTGAAAGCGGTGAAGTGTCGCTCGAACAATCGATCGATATCTATACCCGCGGCACCCAACTTAAGGCGCACTGCGAGGATAAGTTAAAAGATGCCACAGCGCGCATTGAAAAGATTACCAAATCCGCTGACGGCGGGTTGTCTACATCGCCGCTTGATGGTGACAGCTGATATATGGTTTTTGCCTCGCCTGATCTGGCTAAGAGTTCGCTCTGCGAATTTGCCACATCAATAGAACATAATTTGCTTGAACTGCTTCCTGTACCAGAAGGTATGGAAGATCAGGTCGTTGATGCCATGCGGTATGCGCTTTTGGCGGGCGGTAAACGGCTTCGGCCCTTTCTGGTTATGATGACATCACATCTTTTTTCTGTCGCTGACGCGCATGCGATCAGAGTGGCGGTAGCCGTCGAGTGTTTACACACCTATTCGCTTATCCATGATGACCTTCCGGCGATGGATGATGATGATATGCGGCGCGGCAAACCATCTGTACATAAAAAATTCGATGAGGCGACGGCGATCCTCGCTGGAGATGCACTGCTCACGCTTTCTTTTGAGATTCTAGCCGACGCTAAAACTCACCCCGATCCTGAAATCAGGTGCGACCTTATTACTGCTTTATCGAGGGCTGTTGGCACAATGGGCATGGTTGGCGGACAGATGATTGATTTGAAAGCTGAAAATCAAAGCTTGATTGAAAGCGAAATAAACCGTATGCAGCAGATGAAAACTGGTGCTTTAATTGTTTTTTCCTGTGAAGCTAGTGCGATATTGGCTAAGGTGGACGGGGAAAAGCGAGAGGCGCTAAAACATTATGCGCGTGATATCGGGCTGGCATTTCAGATTGTAGATGATCTTCTTGATGTGGAAAGCAGCTCAGAAGACATAGGAAAAACGGCAGGAAAAGACGCTCAGGCAGGCAAGGCGACCTTGGTATCGCTCATGGGCGTCAGTGACGCGAGATTGAACGCTGATAATTTAATAAAACAGGCCATTGAAGGTTTGCAGGTTTTTGACGAAAAAGCCGATATATTAAGATCACTGGCCGCATTCATAGTGCACCGTGGTCATTAAAAATAAGGTGAAGAATTATAAATGAACAGTAAACCAGACACACCTTTACTGGATAAGATAAATGTTCCGGCAGATGTTCGCAAATTGGCCGTTGAGCAACTTCAGGCTCTGGCCGATGAACTCCGTGCTGATATGATTTATAATGTCTCGCGTACTGGCGGTCATCTTGGTGCTGGTCTTGGTGTGGTCGAGCTGACAGCAGCTATTCACTATGTATTTAATACGCCCGACGATAAATTAATTTGGGATGTGGGTCACCAATGCTATCCCCATAAAATACTCACCGGTCGCCGCGACAAAATGCAAACAATTCGCAAAGGCGGCGGCCTTGCTGGCTTCACCAAAAGAAAAGAAAGCGAATATGATCCGTTCGGCGCCGGTCATAGTTCAACATCCATTTCAGCGGGGCTGGGCATGGCAGTTGCCCGCGATCTTACAGATAGTGAAAGCAAGCAAAATGTCATAGCTGTGATCGGCGACGGCGCCATGAGCGCGGGAATGGCATATGAAGCTATGAATAACGCTGGTGCCCTCAAAAGCCGTCTTATCGTGATACTCAACGACAATGATATGTCGATTGCACCGCCAGTTGGCGCCATGAGCGCGTATCTTGCGCGGCTTCTGTCTTCTAGCTCCTATCTTAACTTAAGGGATTTCGCCAAAAATATTGTCCGAAAATTTCCGCGTCCTATCAGCTCCACCGCCAAAAAAGCTGAAGAATACGCCCGTGGCATGGCGACGGGCGGAACATTGTTTGAGGAGCTCGGTTTTTACTATGTTGGTCCTGTTGATGGTCATAATATGGAACATCTTCTGCCGGTTCTTGAAAATGTCCGCGATGCGGCTGGCGGGCCGATCCTTATTCATGTGGTCACCGAAAAGGGTAAAGGGTACACGCACGCAGAAAATGCCGCCGATAAATACCACGGCGTATCCACATTTGATGTGGGTACTGGCGCTCAGAAAAAATCCGAACCCAAGGCACCAAGCTACACAGGTGTATTTGCCAAGGCGCTGATTAACGAAGCGAGAAAAGACGATAAAATCGTTGCCATAAATGCGGCGATGCCGTCAGGTACTGGTCTTGATAAATTTGCCGAAGAATTTCCGGATCGCTGTTTTGATGTTGGCATTGCCGAACAGCACGCTGTGACGTTTGCGGCTGGCCTCGCCTGCGAAGGGTATAAACCTTTTGCGACTATATATTCCACGTTCTTGCAACGTGCCTATGATCAGGTGGTTCATGATGTGGCGGTTCAAAACCTGCCGGTTCGTTTTGCCATTGATCGGGCGGGCCTTGTCGGGGCCGACGGACCGACCCACGCCGGTTCATTTGATGTGACTTATCTTGCGTCCCTTCCCAATATGGTGGTGATGGCAGCCGCTGACGAGGCGGAATTGACCCATATGATCGCGACGGCAGCAGCCCATGGCTGCGGCCCATCTGCAGTGCGCTATCCGCGCGGCGAAGGAACGGGCGTAGAGCTTCCCGAAGACGGTAAAGTGCTTGAAATTGGCAAAGGCCGCATCGTCCGCGAAGGAAAGCAGATCGCTATCCTGTCACTGGGAACTCGTCTTGATGAGGCATTGAAAGCCGCTGATGAATTTGCCGTTAAAGGACTGAGCTGCACTGTGGCTGACGCCCGCTTTGCCAAACCACTTGATATTGAAATGATCAGAAAGCTGGCCTTGGATCATGAAGTTTTGATCACCATAGAAGAAGGATCAATTGGTGGTTTTGGTAGCCATGTTGTCGATTATCTAACCAATGAAGGTCTTATGGAACAAGGGCTTAAGGTGCGTACAATGAAACTTCCTGATGTGTTTATCGATCAGGACAGCCCCGATGAAATGTATAAAACAGCGGGACTGACCGCCGCAGACATCGTCCGTACCGCGCTTCTTGCGCTTGGTCATAACGATGTAAATTCAACACAGATCAATGGCTAAAAAAAGAGCAGATCAAATTCTCGTTGACCGTGGTCTGGCCGAGAGCCGTTCGCGGGCCCAAGCCTATATTATGGCGGGGAATGTTTATGCGGGTGAACAAAAAATCACAAAGTCCGGCCAGCAGCTCAAAGAAGATGAGATCCTGGAAGTTCGCGGTAAAGAACACCCATGGGTCAGCCGCGGCGGTCTTAAGCTTGCAAAAGGATTGCAGGAATTTGATATAGATGTTTCTGGCATGACCGTCATTGATGTTGGTGCATCGACAGGTGGATTTACTGATGTGTGCCTTGAGGCTGGCGCAGCGAAGGTTTATGCGGTTGATGTGGGGCACGGACAATTGGCATGGAAAATCAGAAATGATGACCGGGTTGCTGTGCTTGAAAAAACCAACGCCCGTTACCTTAACGTCGAACAAATCCCGGAGCCTGCCAATCTGATTGTCTGTGACGCTAGCTTTATTGGTCTTCAAACAGTGCTTCCGGCCCCGATGTCATTGGCGGCGGACGGTTGCGTTTTGGTGGCACTGATCAAGCCACAGTTTGAAGTCGGCAAAGGAAAAGTCGGCAAGGGCGGTGTTGTTCGTGAGCCTGATCTCCATAAAGAAGTATGTGATAAAATAGAAAACTGGATCACAGAAGAGATGACGGGCTGGACGATGATCGGCCTTACCCAGAGCCCGATTAAAGGGCCGGAAGGTAATATTGAATTTCTTATCGGAGCCAAATATGACGGATAAAGTAACAATTGAGGAACTCGGTGGTCGTGGGGACGGCGTAGCGTATCTCAACGGTAAGCAACTATTTGTGCCCTTTAGCGCACCGGGCGATGTTGCCGATGTTAAGGTGAACGGCAGTAAAGCACGCCTTCGCCATATCCATCAAAACTCACCGCATCGGGTGGACGCACAGTGCAAGCATTTTACAAAATGTGGGGGCTGTTCAGTTCAGCATATTGATGAGCACTATTACCGGGCCTGGAAAGCGGGACTGGTCAAAACTGCCCTTGAAAATCAAGGGCTTGAGGACATCGACGTTCGGCCACTTGAAATGAGCCCGCTGCATAGCAGGCGCCGTACCACTTTTCAGGTGATCGGTCGGGGCGGTGGTGACATTGTTCTTGGTTACGCTGAAAAAGGCAGCCATAACCTGATAGATTTGCAGGAATGTCCAATCCTCGTTACTGAGATCGCAGACTTTATTGCACCGCTTAAGGTGTTTCTTAAAAAGCTTTTGGATAAAAAGCAGAAAATGGTCATTCAAATCACCAAAGGCGATAATGGTCTTGATGTGGTTTTTAAAAGTAAGGGCGAAGTGGATCTTAATTTGCGGATGGATCTGGCCGCTTTTGCGCAAGCAAATGACCTCGCCCGGATTAGCTGGTTTGATACATCGCTCAAAAAGCCATACTTTGAAATGCTCGCTGAACGTAAGAAACCCTATGTGACGTTTGAAGGCAATAAAGTGTTCTTCCCGGAAGGAGCCTTTCTGCAAGCGACGCAGCAGGGTCAACAGGTCCTGACCGATATTATGCTGGCGGGGATTAAAGACGCGAACCGGGTGGTTGATCTTTTTTCCGGCTGCGGAACTTTTTCAATCGCGGCAGCGAAAACCGCCAATGTTCATGCGGTTGAAAATAACGATGAGATGCTCAGCGCGCTCAAATCTAGCGCCAATATGATGACCGGCATTAAACAGGTGACCACGGAGCTTCGGGATTTGTTTATGCGTCCGCTACTTCCTCATGAACTGGATAAATTTGATGTTGCAATCATCGATCCGCCGCGCGCCGGCGCCAAACATCAAATGCAAGAGATCATAAATTCGGGGATAAAGAAACTGGTGATGATTAGCTGTAATCCGCTTAGTTTTGCCCGTGATGTTCAGGACCTGGCCGAAGCCGGGTTTAAGATGGGGCCCGTGACGCCTGTTGACCAGTTTTTATACTCATCGCATCTCGAAATTATTGCCGTTTTCGAACGGGCATAATTTTACCACAATTATTTAATATGTTTGATACTAGACGTTGAGAAAAGGCGGCAGTAATTGCCGAATAGTATGGTTAATAAATCGTTAAAACCTTTTTCTTAACAGTATGTTAGGATTTGCCTTAGGAATTCTAACGTTTTTTCGGACAGTGAGGGGCTGGCATGGTCTTTGCAATGAAATATTCATGAAAATGGATTTTCGGCAAGGAATAAATAATGACAAGCGTAAGAGCCTATAACATGAATTTAAAACAATTGATCCATCCCGATCTAAATCAAAATAGCGTGCAAGATCGCGCTACCTTGCTAAACGACAATCAGAAAATCCTGAAAGCCGAAATTGGCGCGCCGTCAAATCCGGACACCGCAAATACCGCGTCCGTCCAAGTCGACATCTCCCCCGTTTGGTCAGAGGTCGCTGGCAGCGTTAATCTTAAAAATGCGACTGGCGCAGAGGTCGCAACCCTCAGCGATGCCTTGTTTAAAGCTGGTGCCATTACATTTGAAGATCACATTAATCTCAGTTTTCAAAAAGATCCGGCAAATGACGAACGCATAGATTTTCTTGCCCACTGGCAATCAGAACAAGAAAACGCCATCCACCGCGGCGCCCACCACGAAGACCTAAACGACATCATCCGCATTCAGTCGATCTTGGGGTATGTAGACAGTTTGAGCGGCTAATATAGAAGAATTACAGTACGATCATTTTCGACTCAAAGCGGACTTGAAAATTCTTCAGCATCTGTCTTTTTTGCCGAAAGCTCGCCGCTTCTGAAATATGGATTTTGTTGGTGTTTTCTGCGCCGTCCAGATCTGCGATGGTGCGGGCGTCGCGAAGGCCCCGGTGATAGCCGCGGGCGGTAAGCTTCATCATTTCGACGGCGCGCACGAGGATTTCACGGCTATCATCATAGCTGAACCACCGCCGTATGGATCGTCATTATACGCGGACGCAGAGGCATAAGGGAATGAATAGCCTTCGCGACCGTATTGGGAATATCATGCAGCTTTAAATTGAGAAATATATTACTATCTGCCTGATTTCGTTGAATTCTGTTTTATGATCTTGAATTTATCGTATTCAGATGTAAAATATATCCGGAGATTTAAATGTAGTCGTAAATCTTTGTTGAATTAAAAGAGGGGGATTTAGTGAATTTAACAAAAAATATCTTTAATTATATTTTGGTGTGTTTGACGGTTTTGGCTGGCGATAACCTGTTGGCTCAAGAATTCCCAATTAGTGCAGAAGACATTGGCATCGTTCCTGAAATCAGCAATGTGCGTATTTCTCCTGACGGCAACAAGATATTGATGATAAAGAGAAATGGCTCTGACTCGAGTATGGAAATCCGTTCCTTAATCGACGCAACCGCCCCTGTCCATGAACTACCGCATAGTGACGGATTTTACACTTGGGCGAGATGGCTTAATAACAACCGGATTATTTTCAGAGCCACAGTTCGAAGAAGATCTGAAAAAAGAAATCAAAAAGTGAGGCAATCTGCCAATATACTTTTTAAAATGAATT
>CAXBLS010000073.1:0-16724 GCA_963976585.1 uncultured Kordiimonadaceae bacterium | reverse complement strand
CTAGTGTCTCTTGGAAAAACAAGACAATTTCAACAGTTAATTGCGACATAGCCTTCTATTTCCACCCCAGAAGCAAGTATGTCTCTAGGAACACCCAGTGTTTTCGTAAGCTCATCCAATACTGGCAACGTATTTTCTACAATTGCAGGAAGTTTAACTTTACTCATATTTGATCCTTTTTGATGTGCCGTTTGATCGAGTCTAGATGTTAAATTTTCTATGTTTATAAATACCCGATTTGTGTCGAAAGCTACTATTTAAATTAAAAATATCAAACATCATTCAAATAAAAATAAGCCATGCCATCGAGCCTTTCCTTCACTTTTTCCCAATGTGGCATTACTTGCTTCATTAAGCGATAAAAGTTCTCAGAATGATTATGTTCGGCGATATGGCAAAGTTCGTGCAGTAACACATAATCAATACATTCTCTGGGTGCTTTTACCAAATGAGGATTAATTGTTAAGTGTCCTTTGGGCGAGCAGCTACCCCATTGGGTTTGCATTGATAGTAGTCTTATCGGCGGCTTTTCCATGACCCATAAGGTTTGGGGAATAACTTCATCCAATCTTCGGTCGAAAACTTCTCTTGCTCGTCTCTTGTACCAGTCAAAGAGCAGGGATTTTATTTTTTCAGGTTTGGCTTTTTTAGTTTTTACTTCGAGTACACCACGCAGAAGTTTCACTTCCGGTGTTGATTGGGCAACTTCTTGCACTTTTAGCAAATGTCTGCGTCCAAGATAAAAATGACTTTCACCACTCACATAATGACGCGGGAGAATATTTTCGCGCTGTCCTTCAAAATAGCGCATTTGCCGGTGAACCCATCTTGCGCGTTTTTTTACAGCCTGCATGATCTCATCATGTGAAGCCATAGGTGGAGCGTGTGCAACCACGCGGCAATCCGGGTGAACTTTAATCAGAACTTTTGGGGTATCCGTTGATCTGGGTTCAATTGCGAAATCAATTGAAACATCGCCATATTGAATAGAGGCTTTTTTCTGCTGGACAAGAGGGTTCATGATCGATTTAAACCTTCCCGCACGACTTGCACAATCCGCTCAATCATCGCTTTGGCTTGATCCATCCCGGAACCAATTTTCTTGCACTCGGCAAAAATCAGAGGCAGGAGTTTTTTTCGGATTTCAGCTTCAATGTTTTGCGGATTAATTGAATGCTCGGCGACCGCATTGGTAATAATTTCATCCACCTTGAAGGAAAGTTCCACCCAGCGATCCGATGTTGCATCATCAATAGTTGCAAGATTTTCACCGATCATCATTTTTAGTACGCCGTAATACGCCTGTGCGTGTTTGTTGTCAGAAAATTTGTCCGGCAGGCCATCGACCTCGCGTTTTTCAACCTTTTCTTCAAATTCCCTGAACAGCATATATTGCTTGAGCGGGTGATCAAATAACGCTTCAGCTTCTTCGATAACTTTCCTCAAGAGTTTGGAGAAAACTTCCTGCGCATAAGGATCATCGCGCAAGCTTTGTTCGATCATGCGCGTGATGCGGGTTTTGATGATGTCTGTTTCATTGCGAGTTTTGTCTTCCGACCACTCTTTTGGATCAGCAGCTTTACCCATCTTGTTTACTTCATAAACACCATCGGGTTCTCTGACTTCCACACCGACAACATGTTTATCCATCAGTTTTTTAACCTGATCAGCATATTCGTCATAATCGACTGTTTCACCCGCATCCGTCTTGGCCAATTGGCGCAAGGCGGTAAATTGCTTAATTGTTTCTTTGTAATGCCTGCGGTCATCTTCCGAAAAGCTCTTGTCTTCATAAAAACTGGCAGATTGCAGCGCAATCTTGAGACAATTGGTAAATTCACTTAAGCGGTCATAAAAATCTTCACGGACTTTCAGGTGAACATCAATCATTTCGCCATTTTGCTCCTGCATACGCGGCACAATGACCTGGCGCAACTGTTCAATATCGCCCTTGTTTTTAACATCCTTAAAGATCGCCCACAGATCTGCATAATGACGTGGCAGCTTTTTATATTCAGTGCTCATTTGCTGATAGAGACCTTCAATATCACTGATATCAAAGCCGCCTTGCGTACGGCTGGCTAAATCTTGATATTTGGCGATGGTGGTATCGAGTTCAGCCAGAATGCCACGATAATCAATCAGCAGACCAAATTGCTTTTTAGGATGCAAACGATTTACCCGCGCGATAGCCTGAATCAGGCTGTGTTCCTTGAGGGGCTTGTCAATATAGAGCACCGTGTTTCGGGGTTCATCAAAGCCGGTCAGCAATTTATCAACCACGATCAGGATTTTAAGATCATCATCCTTTTCAAACCGATCCACGATGTTCTTGGTGTAAGCCTTCTCATCCTGCGCACCCACATTTTCTTTCCACCATTTTGCTACTTCAGGAACGCCAGATTCATCTACATCCGTATTTCCTTCCCGCGTATCCGGTGCTGACATGACAATCGCCGATTCAAACAAACCCAGTTCATCCATGAATTGCTTGTATTTAATTGCGGACAATCTGCTGTCACAGGCGAGTTGACCTTTCAGCCCTTCATCGATATTTTTGACAAAGTGATTGGCAATATCATAGGCAATTAAGCGAATGCGATCTTCTGACTGATAGACATGGCCTTTCTTAGCGAGCTTTTTCTTAAGATCTGTTTTTTGATCTTCGGTCAGTCCTTCAGTAATACGCTCAAACCAGCTATCAATTGCGCGTTCATTCACATCCAAATCAGGAATACGCTCTTCGTAAAGCAACGGGGTAACAGCCTTATCTTCTACTGCCCGTTGCATGGTATAAGCATGAACAATCGGGCCAAATTTGTTGGTTGTTTTATCATCCTTAAGCAACGGCGTGCCGGTGAAGGCAACAAAGGCCGCATTGGGCAGTGCACGGCGCATGCGGATATAGTTTTCACCACCCTGGGATCTGTGGCCTTCATCCACCAGCACGATAATGTCGGAGCTTGGGTTGTGGCATTCCGGCATTTTGGCAGCGATGGCGAATTTATTGATAATTGTAAAAATAATGCGTTCATTGCCTGTGGCAATTTGCTCAGCCAAACGCTTGCCCGAAGTGGCTATCGCCGCAGCTTTGTCTTTCTTGCTGGCAAGCTCTCCACCGGTACTGAAGGTTTTGCTGAGTTGTCCTTCTAGATCAACGCGGTCTGTCACCAAAACAATACGGCATTGCTTCAGGGATTCATGCAGAATTAAGGTCTTGGATAAAAACACCATGGTAAAGGATTTGCCCGAGCCGGTCGTGTGCCAGATCACACCGCCTTGCCGTGCGCCTTGTTTGTCTTTGGTGTTAATGCGTTCAATTAAACGTTTGATCCCGAAAAACTGCTGGTAACGCGCGGCGACTTTGCCAATTTTTTTATCAAACAGCACATAAAACCGAGTCATTTCCAAAAGTCTAGCGGGGGATAGCAAGCTGATCAAAAGCCGGTCTTGTTCAGTCACAGCCAATTCACCGCCAGCAATCAGATTTTCATACCATGTATGATCTTGACTTGGCCGGTGAGCAAACAAGGTCGCTTTGGCATCAGCATCCAGTATTTTATTTTTAAGTGCATAAAATTCAGGTTCATGGATATCTTCTTCGCGCCAAGGTGCCCAGAATTTGGAAGGTGTGCCTTGTGTACCGTATCTCCCTTCAGCGCCATTAATGGAAAAGAGCAACTGCGCATAGGAGAACAAATGCGGAATTTCGTCATTGCGCTGGTTGCGGATATTTTGCGAAACGCCTTCGTCAATTGTCGGGCCTTTATTGGCATGATTATCTGGTCGCTTGGCTTCAATAACAGCCAGCGGCAGGCCATTCACAAAACAAACAATATCGGGTCTGCGGTGATCCACGCCACCCGTTCTTTGTACGTTGAATTCTTCGGTAAACAAAAAGCTGTTATTTCCGGTGTTGTCCCAGTCGATGATCTGAAGCGTTGGATTGATTTTCTTACCGTCGACAAATTCTTTGACAGACATGCCGTATAGCAGGTGGTTATAGATTTTCTCATTGGCCACGCCCAAGCCTTCGTTCAAGGCCGGGCTGCAAAGCTCAGCAATGACGTTATCAATGGCCTGCTCGGAAAAAGCGCGTTCTTTCCCGGCAAGAACATAGCGGCGCTTGCGCAGCTCATTTCGCAACACTTCGCGCATAACCACTTCACCGGTTTTTCCGTTGCGGGCTGATAACGCCTGCTCAGGAGAAAGAAAAGTCCAGCCCAGATTATGCAGCAAAGTGAGCGCCGGAATTTTGGCGCTGTATTCTTCCTGAAATTTGGGGAGCGTTACAGACATGCACGCTCCTTTCCCTGCGGATGGAGCAATAAAAAAAGCCGCCAAGGTTGCGCATTTTGAAGAGGCGTGGCGACTATGTTAGTTACAGTATAACGGTGCATTACACGAAGATTTAACAAAAAAATCGACGCACAGCGCCTCATATTATTATTGTTTTCTATACCCATCAATTATTCGCCTTATCGTTTCCAGCATTCCAAAGTTGATAAATCGTTTTTCTTCGATTAAAGGCCTCTGAGCCTCCCTCCATAATACTGACAATCTTCTGCTGACAACCTTTAGAATCAATGCTTCCTGTTTCAACCGATATCTTGTCATCACTCACATGACAGGATGTTATGAGTTCCGTATCTCCGAGAACTGGGAAGTTCGCGTTATGCGTAGCAAAAATGAATTGCTGATCTGACTTGATTGCCCTCAATAGCTTGACAACTTCTTCGTAGATCGTCTGATTATCCAAATCATCTTCCGGTTGATCGATTAGCAGAAGATCATTTTCTTTCTGGCTCAAGATAAAGAGCATCATCGCCGATGCTCGCTGCCCCAGAGAATGGGACTTCAATGGCTTGCCATGGTAGGTTACGTTGTAACTATTTGGAACCTGATATATCAGTAAATCACATAGATGAGCAACAAATTGTTCTTTAAAAATTTCTGCCTTATTCTTTGTTTCAGAAGCTGCTTCATCTAATTTTTTGTAGATTTCTGCAAAATCAGGATACATATCAGCAAGAGCTTTATAGTATTCTTTGCGAATATTATGTCCTCTAAAAGTTTCTTCCATAATCTCGACAAAATTCTTCTTGTCGCCTTTGAATTCTGCTTCAACCTGAAGAGATTCCTGTGCAGAATTAATAGATCCCAGCGCAGCAGATATAAGTTTAAATTCCTCATGCCAGACCGAGTTAAGCTGCCCGATTGCTATCAATAGATCAGCTTCTTTATTTTTAATCTTTGATGTTTTCTTCTCCAATTCTGCAATTGAGGTTTCCAATTCCGATTTTCTTGTTGTCAGCTTAAGAAAATCATCGGGCTGGATCGATGTGATACCCTGCTCCTCAAGTGCTTTAACTAACTCACGCTCAATTTCAGCGAACTCTTCTTTTTGACTTATTTTAGAGTCATCTAGTTTTTTTCTCAGAACTGTAAGCTCTTTCTTGATGCCATCTATTTTACTTGCGAGTGATTTAGCATTCACAACCAACGTGCTCAACTCATCTAGTTTCTTTTGGTAACTAGCAAAAAATTCAACATTATGTTTAGATGTGTGTTGCCCAAGTGCAGCCATGTCCTCTTCTGCTTGGAGAGATGTCTCGTCCATAGCCGAATGCCATTCCATGACAAACTCATCGACCTTGTCGCAAAAAGCCACATCTTTCCCGAACTCGACCTGTTTGGACAGTTTGTCTTGAACATCATACTTCTCAAATTGTTCCAAACGATATTTGATATCTTTTAGCTCATCCTCGTCCTTTCGCTTCTGCTCCTCATCGCCAGATAGAGATAAAAGGCTATCAACAGCAATCTTGAGCTGCGCCTCTTTCTCGCTTATTTTCTGACGAATTGGTTTCAATTTTTCGCCGACTAACTTTTCCACTAAATCCTGCCCGAACCCTTCACCAGCAGCGGATAAATCCTTTTGCCCGAAATATAGCGGTTTGGTAATTACTGTCTCTTTTATAGCAATGCCAGGTCTCAACTTATTTTCAACAAGGACGTCAGGCTCATGCCCACATATACGACTTACCTCATAGGCAGTACCATGTCTGTCCGTAGCTTCAACAACAATCTTACCGCCACTTTTCAGAACATACGGAAGCAAATTTTTCTTATATTCCTTATCCTGTGATTTCTGGCCGAAGGGAATATCCAGTGCGTATCGAACACTTTCGAGTATCGAAGATTTTCCACTACCTCTAATACCAATAAGACAATTCATGTGAGGAGAAAACGTCACACGATTACCGTCAAGCAATCCACCTTCAAACCTTACTGCATTGAGATGGGAGTGATTGACTTTCGGAATATCTTTAGTGACCCTAAAGTGAAAATCTGTCAGTGCATACTTAACAGCTTCAAAACTTAAATCACCTAATTTCAAGTACATTTGTTGGCCACGCCCGATTTCAGTCAGATTCTTAGGATCGCTCCCCTCTAACTCTGCTGGATAGTGCTTTCCCCACCATTCTTTCACTTTCGTTCTACATTTCGCATCGGGTTTGTTGTGAGTTCTTACTTTCTGGAATCCCAGACAATATTTTTGGACGAGTGGTTGTTCTGCTAATTCTTGCATTCGACCACCATCCAATTCATTCCAAAGTCCACTAGCTACTTCTACATGTGCAAATACCACGAAAAAGTCTCGGTTATATTCCTCAAGCTTTTTCAGCGTTGTGAGCAAATCATCATTTGACCGCCCATTTTCCTGTTCGTATTTTTCTGGTACTTTCCCGGCAAACGCCACGTTAAGAAATTGACTAATGTAGTCATGACCATTTTCTAGCCACTGTTGAGAAAAAACAATAAGCAAGTGAACACCATTTGAACCGTCGTTCACGGATAGTTCAACTCCCGGCAATACTCCGATACCTTCTTTTCTAGCCTTTTTACTTATTGCCTTATATTCATCTCTATCAAATTTATTATGATTGGTTATTACCGCCAACCGAATGCTCGCGGTTTTTAAAGCCTCCACATATTTGAAAATGAAGTCATTTTCTTTCCCATCATGCTTAAATTCTTTATCAGCTTTTGTGTGAAGATGGAAATCAGCACGCACCCAGTTATTCCCATACTCAAAAGGATTAATTTTCCATTCGCTCATGCCACTTCTCCATGCAAATCATCATTTAGTTTCACGCGGCGTTTGCCGGTGAGGAGCTGTTGCATCAGCGCTTTTTTCTCCTGTCGGAGGCAGCTCAGTTTTTGTTCGAGGATTTCGATTTCACTTTCAGCGGCTTTTAGGACTTTACCAATAGCCGTCTGTTCTTCATAACAAGGAAACGTTACTTGAATTTTTCGAAAATTGTCTTGAGAAATTACATAGCGCTGGCCGCTCCCATCAGCGAGCATATATGCCTGTCTTCTGAACTGGCTAGTTGTGAAAACATAAGCCTTAAAATTCAAATCCCATTTTTCGGTAAACCTTAGTCGCACAACATGATAGCTATAACAGCATTTATCTATATTTTCAGCAGCTACCGCAGGTATTCCTGCCTCATCCCTAGTTTCAGATGATGGTGTAAAGAAAACATCACCAATCCGAACATCACACCCAGATATTTTTGATTCCGGCGCCGTAACCCAATGGTTAAGTTGGTGGGAATAGATGAAGCTTCGATTGAAGACATCAGTGAAATTCAACAAACGAATTGGTTTCTCACCGTCGATGATTTTCTTATCAACCCCAGCGCTTTTTATTTCACCTAGCTCGCTTAGTGTCTTTGTTTTCCATTCCCCACTAAAACCGGGAATGCGTTTTTTACCGGTGAGGAGTTGTTGCATGAGAGATTTTTTTTGCTGCTGACTATTTTTGAGTAGCTTTTCCGTGACATCAATCGACCGATCCCATGCGGAAAGAATTTTAGCGATTTTCGTTTGTTCTGGGAGGGGTGGAATTTCTACTGGTATGCTCTTGAAGTCGTTAAAATATAAACGCAGACGGTCTTTAGTTAATCCATAAGAATAAGCCCAAAACAAGTAAATAATGCGCGGTGTATTAAACAGATATTCAGCAAATTTACTGTCAATGTACTTATTTGGTCGAAGAATGACATAAGCTGGGCTTACCATTCCATCGCAATCTGCTCTACCAAGTGCCCCTTGCCAAATCCGCATCATGTTATAAGCAATATCACCACGACGCACCAACAAATGCTCTTCTGGTGTGATATTGGTTTCCGTTCTTCTTTCTAGGCCGTCTCTTCGAACCAAACCATTGTGTAAGGTGACAGAAAGCAAAGGCAACCCATCAAATCCTTTTTTTCTACTTGAAGAAAAGTAATAACCGAGTTTATTCTTTCCTTCAGGAACCATAACCAAGCTCCTTCAAATAGCCGTCCACTTCCGTTTCCAATGTGGCAAGCTGAGCCTTGAGCTCTACGCGTTCCTTGCGTACGGCCATCAGATCGATTTCGGCTTCTTCCTCAAACGTATCGACATAGCGAGGAATGTTGAGGTTGTAATCGTTTTCCTGAATCTTTTCCAAGCTGGCAAGATAAGCGTATTTATCAACACTTTTGCGGGCGCGGTAAGTGGCCACGATTTTCTCAATATTCTCAGGTGTGAGCAGGTTCTGATTTTTCCCCGCCTTGAATTCCCGGTTGGCGTCGATGAACAGGACACTGTTATCTGGCTTGTCCTTTTTGAAAATTAGAATCGCCGCCGGAATGCCGGTGCCGTAAAACAGTTTTTCCGGTAGGCCGATGACGCAATCGAGCAGATTTTCCTCAATGAGTTGCTGGCGGATTTTGCCTTCGGAACTGCCGCGAAACAGAACGCCATGCGGCACCACTACACCCATGCGCCCGGTTTTGGGTTTGAGCGTTTCGATCATGTGCTGGATAAAGGCGTAATCGCCCTTGGTCTTGGGCGGCACGCCTCGGCGGAACCGTCCGAACGGGTCGTGCTCGGCCTCGTCATGACCCCATTTATCGAGGCTGAACGGCGGATTGGCGGTCACGATATCAAAATGCATCAGGCCGCCATTTTTATCCAAGAGCTTCGGATTGCGGATAGTGTCGCCCCATTCGACTTTGTGATTATCCTCGCCGTGCAGGAACATGTTCATCTTGGCCAGCGACCAGGTGGAGCCGATGGCCTCCTGTCCATAGAGCGCGTATTTCTTGCTATTGAATCGGTCGCGGATTTTACGGCCACATTTCATAAGCAAGGAGCCTGAACCACAAGCTGGATCAGAAATCGTGTCGCCTTCCTGTGGGTCTAATATTTCTGCGATCAAGTCAGAGACTTCCGGCGGGGTGTAGAATTCACCGGCTTTTTGCCCGCCACCGGCGGCAAACAGCTTGATCAGATATTCATACGCGTTACCGATAATATCCAATGAACCGATACGACTGGGGCGCAAATTAAGTTCCGGTTTGGCAAAGTCTTCCAGCAAATGCCGCAGGATAGTGTTTTTCTGCTTTTCCTCACCAAGCTTGTCGGTGTTGAAGCTGATATCCTGAAACACGGATTTTGACGCATCGCGCAGCTTGGTGCCGTTGGCTTCTTCCAAAGCATGAAGCGCCTGGTCAATTCGCTCGCCATTTCCAGGTTCATGACGTTTTTCGTAGAGGCTGTAAAAGCTGGAAGCTGCAGGAAGAACGAAACGCTCATTCTTCATCATCTCAGTAATCAGCTCAGGCTCGTCGCCATGTTCTTTTTTGTATTCGTCATAGTGATCCTGCCAGACATCAGAAATGTATTTCAGGAAGAGCATGGTCAGGATAAAGTCTTTATAGGTGTCAGCACTGACTGTGCCACGGAATGTATCGCATGCCGACCATAGTGCTTTGTTAATGGCATCTTGGTTGATGGGTGTGTTCATGTTCTTTCTTCCTTTGCCTGTAAAGTTTTACCTGCCATCAGATCACTGGCAATGGCGTGCATTAATTTATCTGTGTTATTTATCAATTCAGCATAAAGCTTTTTTTCTTGCCGCAGTGTTTCATGTAGCCCCAGAATTTGCTTTTGCTTCTCAAGGGGCGGCACGATAATTTCAGTCTTTTCCAGAATTGTTCGCCTGATACTCTTAGTCACGGAACCTTCTGCCACACTATCGAAATAATTTTGCAATGGTTTCTGATTTAATTGCCAAGTCAGAAACTCTGGTAACAGTAACGAGTTTGCCATGCGAAGAATATAAAAATGAGGGGCACATATAATTCCTTTACGGTTTTGGTCTACCAAAACAGCGTAATTGTGTGAACCACGCGCCACAAACAGCACATCGCCTTGCTTGAGCCAGTCTGGTTGTTTTTTGCCAGCCAGTTCTGCTTCGATGACGCTATCCCAGCGCACACCATTTTCAGGTGAGACATCTTTCATCTGTACAGCAAAAATACCGCTACCGGATTTTTCCAGTATTTTCCCCCTGAAAGGATGTCCTGCGGATAGAGTAATGGCATCAACCAGCTTCAAAATAAATAATCCTTCATCGACAATGATGCAAACATTAGAATCGAAAGTGAATCTAAAGTCAATAAAATATTTGCTTCATTGTTGATGATGCATTGCAATTTAATGATTGTGATCGAGTGGTGAAATGCACTTATTGTTCAAAAAAATCTTCATCGACTTTCTTGAGGTACAAAACATCCTCATTACGGCAACCAATGTTGTAGCGAAGCATCAGTTTTGCCAGCTCTACTCCATCAATTAAAACAATCCTACTTCCAAGGTCATTGGCTGTTTGAATTGCCGCCGGACTGAAGGCAGATGTCGTGATAAATATACCTTTTTGTGCTTTTTTGAGATTCAGCGCGCCAAAGAAGTCACGAATATTACCTGCACTTACGTTATTGCCTTCAGCATATCGCTTGGCCTGAATATAAATCTGATCGACGCCAAGTGGGTCTTGGTCAATTACACCATCCACACCGTTATCGCCTGTACTACCCAATGCGCGCCCCGCATCTTCTACAGCTCCACCATATCCCATAGCAAGTAAGAGCTCGACTATGAGTTCTTCAAAGAAAGCAGGGGTTACACTTCGAACACGTTGCAAGATATCAGTTTGTAGCGCCGTATTAATCTTCTTATACGCGCTGCGCAACGCTTCATCTGGCGTTATGTCCTGATCAAATTCTTTTGAAATTTCCGAAGGAGTTGACTTGCCGTCTTTTGATAAATTTTGGAATACGTTAAATTCATCAAAATGTTTCAAATAATTATTATCTATTTTGCAATCAAGGTCAGATAAAGCTTTTTGTCCTCTTTCAGTGATAATGAAATAACCTCGCCTGGTAGAGTTTACTAGGCCTGCTTTTGCTAGATAAGTTTTTGCCCAATGGACTCGATTAGAAAACGTAGCTTGTTTGCCACTAGGCAGAAGCTGTTCTTTTTCTTCATTTGTAAGTTTGAATTCATCAGCTAATTTGTCGACAACATGACTAATGCGAACCTCACCATCTTTTGCACATTTCAATACCGGCCTCATCAGCGTCTGGTAATCAGGTATCACACTGCATTCCTTCTTTTTATTTGGATAATGCATGAAAGAGTAATGTCAAACCATAAAATCAACAACCGAAAAGCCATGTGGACACAAGCGATAAATTGCCAGATTTATACAAACGAAACCGCGATAAATAATAAACGCATCCAAGGACGTTTCCTTGGTCGTCATCCACTGGCGAAACAGTGGTCGGGATTGAGCGACGAAACACTCACGGCATCCAATCGGCGCACGGTTGGTCTCAATGAAATTGTCGATGGGATTCCAAAGGGAGATATGAAATTCTCACTTGGCCATGGGGGTTTTGGGGGTAGCTTGGAGGCTCCCCCAAATGGTGATTGAACGACCACCCGTTCTTTGGTGCATGAAGGCTCGATGCCGAATGCACCACAGCCGGGGGATGCAACGGGGGTGCGCAGCGAACCCCCTTGCCAAGAGTGCGTTGGACGAAAAAATGGCACATTTTGTAGTACAACGCACATCTTGCGTGTAACGGGAAGCGATGTAGGACAAGATTCATTGAGTAGTACAAATGGATTGAGGCATCAATCAATGCTTCGGGGATTTTTCGATCAAGGTACGCCGTCCGGTTTCAAATTCATCCAGCCAATGATTGTCGATCAGGCAGGCAATGTATTTTCAGATTTGGATATAGGCCACACCACGCTCCATTGTCCCGCCTCCCAGTATTTTCAATCATTGCATTTCCGTAAATATGATGCTGAAAACTACTTAAGAAAAACTTAATGCTAGAATTTGGATATATACAAAAACATAATCAACGCTGCATCACAGCCATTCAATTATTACGTAAAAATGATTAGGTTTAACCGCTATAGGGAATCAATATCTCTTCTGGCCATATTAATAACACTACTATCAGCCTGCTCTACAACTCAGCAGGGTGATTCCATAGTATTCGAATTGAACAAAAATCAAATCGAAGAAAATCTATGTCTCGGAATGTACGAAGTAGAGTATCAGTTATCGAACGGCTCCGGGTATGCCACTCGGGAATATTATCAACTTGCTGATGGCCGAAAATTTTTAACAGAACCATACCCTCCATTAGATGAGAAACCAGCCAGTGCTTTTATTCAAGCCGAATTACAAAGAAAAAATACATATCTGACAACATTAATTAAACACCTTGCAAATAATGAAGATGCTTTAGCCGAATTGGCAAGAGAAAATAAAAACAATCCTGATAATTGGGGAGGCTTCTCAAGGACAATATCCGATGAATTGGAAAAGAAAATTGCTTGGTTAATTCTCAGCGATAGAGATGAAACATATGCTAAGTTTGCCTCTAAAGTCGGAATGAGGCCGTTCATACCTTCAAATAAAAAAATTATCACAAAGAGTTTTCAAGCACCAATTTTTACCAGAGAGTTGAAAGACATTTCTAAATATTTTGTATCTCAATCCGATCCGAATATCTGCTGGGCGGCATCACTGGAAACTGCTTTTAGATATATTGGGAAGCAATATAAGCAAACTGACTTTGTGTCAGCATTAAAAAATAGATGTTTAGCAAAATTATCAAAAACCGCATCCGTTAATCAAATGTTCTTCGCCGCAACTGAAAAACATCTAACTGATGGTGGAAAATGGATAGGCAAATTTCCAAATAGAAATTACGCGGTTGTTGACTTTGGAGAGTTGTCAAAAGTTTTCTCACCAATTTATTTTAATGACATAAAAGGACTCCCGGGTCATAACTGGACTGGAAAATCTCCAACTGGTAACTACTCAAGCTTTTATGTCACTCTCTTTGGCGTACAGATCGGCCAGTATGAAGAAGAAGAACCCCCAATCGAGGGAATTGCATGGGAGACAACCAGAGATAGCGATCGAAGAAAAATATCCGAAGGAAAAATCCAACTCATTAAAAGTGTTGCTGAGCTTATCTTTGCAATGAATGACAACTATCCAGTTATTGCCGGTTTCAAGCAATCCCAAGGTGGCCATGCAGTAGTTATCTCCAAAATCGAATTCCGCCCCGGCGGCAGGCTTAATACAAAAAATGTGTATGAATTAGATCACAGAGCCTATCTTAATTACGTCCATTTCCTTGATCCAACTTCGGGCCTCAGAAAAATGGCAGGCGATTATTTTTTAGAAAATACCGCCTTTATGTTTTATATTGACCCATAAAACTATGAAGAAAATTCTGCTTCACTATGCAGTTATCATTGCGATTGTCGCTATGCCTCGCCTCCCGGTATTTTCAATTTATAGGGGGGCAATGATATTTTTGACTTTCTTAACATTGTTTTTGTCAGCCTGTTCTACAACTCAACAGGGTGATTCCAAAGTATTTGAGTTGAACAAAAATTATATCGAAGAAAATCTGTGTCTAGGAATGTACGAAGCAGAATATCAATTATCGAACGGTTCCGGGTATGCCGCTCAGGAATATTATCAGCTTGCTGATGGTAGAAGAATAAATTTGCTCCGCGCGCCCTGCACCTATCCCCGCGGCAAGACCGCGGGGTATTACGGCGCAAAAAACCAAAAACGGCGCGCTACGCTGACTTCAAAAACACAAACTATAATGCTCCCCGTGGCAAGACCACGGGGAATCGCAAGTTGAATTCCGCCCCGGCGGCAGGCTTAATACAAAAAATGAATATGAATTAGATCAAAGAGCCTACCTTAATTATGTGCATTACCTTGATCCAACTTCGGGCCCCAGAAAAATGGCAGGCGATTATTTTTTGGAAAATACCGCCTTTATATTTTATATCGATCCATAAATTATGAAGAAAATTATGATTTACTATGCAGTTATCATTGTGATTTTTGCTATGTCCGGTTGCCTCGCCACACAGTATGGTATACGAGAAGCTAAATCAGTCGGTGTGCGGTTCACATCAGAGCCTGACTATTTGAAATACTACGTTATTTCAATTCCTGATAATGAAAAGCTTGGCGGCAGCTTTGAACCTCTTAAAAAAGAAGAGAAATTACTTAATTTTATCTCCCGAAAAAGTCAGGGATTTGCAGATAATGTTTGGGATGATTTAAGGCCGGGAGAATGGGTAATAATGATCGATTGTGGGGCATATTTCACACGCAATCGTGTAGTTTTTAAAGATGGCTTGGATGTGCGTCTTCGTTGTCCGTAATGAAGAAAAATAGTGAGAAGAAATGTTTGTAGGCTATTTCCCTCAAGATGGGCTAATGTTTCTTATTATCGGTGCCCTATGCACCGCACTCTTTGGCATACTTTTTGGGATGTTCCGTGAAGTCAAATCATTTAAAGGTCTTTTTGTCTTATTTTTAGTAACTATTGGATTAATAGCTTCATCTGTAGCATTTGATCATCCTTATTTGCGTGAATTTGAAGAAAATGGAGAAACATACCCGGAGCCCTTATTTGGCTGTTCTGGCTTGCAAAAACACATTGAAGAGCGTACTGGCACTGCAACACCTCTAGAGTTCAATACATGGGAAAGCTTCATTAAGCAGCCGGAATGTCGTACTGGAGTATTAGCTACGATTTCTATTAGCTACTTATTTGCATGGAGCAGTGTATTTTTCTTATTTTATTTCTTTTCTGCCGCCTTTAGACTTGTCAAAAATCAATTTCAAGCTTCGGTAAAACAACATGTAGAAGAAAACAGAGACACTAAGACCAAACCACCAAGCACTGTCCAATTTCAGGCTCCGGTGAAACAGGATGCAGAAGAACATTGTAAGACTGAGCCACCAAACACTGATGAAAACCAAGATATCCCCTTTGAATATACTTATGCATCATTGGATGAAGATGCAATCGCGCTAATTGACTGCATTTGTGATCAAATTTCTACAAAGAAGAATAATAAAGCAAGCCCAGGTTGGGATGGAGAGATTTTCCGAAATTTTGTACTTCACGGTTTCAAGCACTATCCACAACGGGAAGAGAAATTTCAAAAAGGATTTAAAGAAAAAGGTGAACAAGGTGGACAACATGAAAAAGTTAACTACCTCTGGAGTTCATTCTCAGCCTTGGGAAGCAGAGGTTTAGCAAATAAGACAGCAATACGGATTCTTGAATGGAGGGCGGCATGCACCGAAACACCGCTACGAACATTACTAGGAGAATTTATTGTGTACTATGAAAAAAACGGCAAAAATCGTGCTGAATTCTTTGAAAATATCAAACCTATTGCTGAGAAAATTAAATCTGAACTGAAATAAGTTGTGCCAGCAATTTATGTAACAAAATCACCCCATATTTTCATCTGGAGAAGGGAACTTGGTTTGAGTAGAATGAGCAACGTGATTTCCCATACCTCTTTTTTCTTTCTCTTCCAATATTTCCCGTAGCGCCTCCAAAAGAAAGAGCTCGTGAACATCTGTAGGCACAAGTTCTCCAGAATACTCCATTAGCGCAGTCTCAAGGAAGCCGAAATAATTTTCCTCTTTCGGAAATGGTTTTCCATTATTTTCCGTGTGTTCGCAAACGCGCTTAAAGACACGCCAAGAATAATCACTTACACGTATCTTAAGCTCGGTCTTTTCATAGATCATTTCTTCTAGTTTTTTACCAAACGGCATACTTCAAGCTCCTACTAGCCGAACTTATTAAGCACAAGCAAGTTATTACGTCAAGTATTTTTTCGGAAACTCTCCCAATCTCTCCGGATAATTTCCAGATTTCTCCAGATGCACCAATGACAAACCCAGTTTTTGAATTCTAGAATCTCAGAAAAATTAGATGCGCTGTGTAATCACAGCCAGATATTCGTGGATTTTTAAATAGGCAATTTAAGCCATAAACCCGATGAGGTTTGAACATGAAATACAAAAAGCATTTAAAGCTGATATTCAAATTAACTGCACTTGTACTGACATTCGCAGGGCTGACCTCATTTTATATAAAAGAAGGGATTTGGCAAATCAGCCTTGGCGTTGGATTGATTTACGAAATAAAAAAACTCAAATGATGAAACTTATTCAGTTGCATTTTAACCACTAATAACTAATCGAGAACAACTATGGATCAGATATTCAATGAATTGCATCATGTGTATTCAAAACACAAAAAAGCGTTACAGGGATTGGTCAGCAAGGTTCAGACGCTATGTGAAGAAGCGGAGAATCTTAAAGATAAAATCGGCGTTACCCAAAATGGTAACAACCTGCCAACCGCGCAGCTTGAGGTTATTAATACCGAAGCCGAACAGGTACTCCCGCAAAAGGTTCATGCACTTAATCAGGCAGTGCAGGCGGAAAAAGGGTTTAGTACAGAGCATAA
>CAXBLS010000072.1:0-16948 GCA_963976585.1 uncultured Kordiimonadaceae bacterium | reverse complement strand
TCATTTTCAGCAATAGCACCCATGGCTAATTCTTCTTGACCGGGCACTCCCAATTTCCGAACCAACAGCACATCAAGCGGAAGGTTGAGCCGTTTGGCTATTTCAAAAGCAACAGGAACACCTCCGCGTGGTAACGCCAATAGAAGTGTATCCTGTTTTTCTTTATATTCGGACAAGGCTGCTGCAAGCTCTTGTCCGGCGTGCGCTCTATTGTGAAAATACATAAAATTTATCCCAAATAATCTTTAAACCACTTAGTGGCACTCTGAGCCGCCATTTTCAGTGTGCCGGCCTCTTCAAACAGATGGGTTGCCCCCGGAATAATGACCAGATGGGAATTTTCGTTGAGTTTGTCTAATGCTTCTCGATTAAGTTTCAAAACCTCAGTGTCCTTTTGGCCTACAATTAATAATGCTGGTGATTTAACCTGTGGCAGATACGCATCGGCAAGATCGGGCCTTCCTCCGCGGGAAACGACGGCAGCAATATCATCAGGCTTTTGGGCAGCGGCAATAAGCGCCGCGCCACCACCAGTGCTGGAACCAAAATAACCGATCTTTAGATTTTTAGTCTTAGGCTCATCTTTCGCCCAACCAGCAATTTCCACCAATCGGTTTGCGAGCATAGGAATATCAAAGCGCAAATGGCGCGTTTGCAAGTCAATTTCTTCCTCTTCTGCTGTAAGCAAATCGGTAAGTAGAGTGGCTATATTATGCTCATGAAGTATCTCTGCGACAAACCAATTACGCGAACTAAAACGACTACTACCGCTGCCATGGGCAAATATAACAATGCCATGGGCATCCCGCGGAATGGTAAGTCTGCCTTCTAGTGTCACTTTTTCAAGTGGTATTTCTACGTGCATATCCCGAATGGGGGCAATCGGGCTATTAATATCAGTATGTTGCATCTGTTTATCCTCATTATCTAAAAACAAACTAACATAACCGGATAGCCTAACGATTGATCGTAATCAATTATAGATGATTGGCTTTTCTTATTGTTCTGGTCAATAATTCTTAGAAATTTATGCCATGTTTACCGTTGGATGACAAATATTGATTTTAATCAATTAGTCGGGTTTTAGCTTCCAGTAACATAGAGGAAAAGCTGAGAGTGATATGAATTATAATATTATCCATAAAATAAAAAGTGCTGTTGGAAAAACCAACATGCCGGACTATCAGAAGGAAGTCGATGGCTTTTCATGGCAATCGGCAAAGGCGCTTCTTGACGGAATTTCTGACGGTAAACTCAATATTGCTTATGAAGCAATCGACCGCCATGTATTAAAAGGCAAAGGTGACAAGGTCGCCCTGCGATGGATTGCCAAGGACGGACAGCGTAAGGATTTTACCTATCGCGATCTGGAGGAATTAAGCAATCGTTTCGCCAACATGCTCAGGACATTAGACGTCAAAAAGGGGGAAAGGGTTTATTCTCTGCTGGGGCGTGTGCCTGAGCTTTATATCGCTGTCTTAGGAACATTGAAGGCGGGGTGCGTGTTTTGTCCGATGTTTTCCGCTTTCGGACCCGAACCTGTGAAAGTGCGTATGGAAATTGGTGACGCGAAACTATTGATTACCACAAAAGCACTGTACAGGCGCAAGGTGAAAAGCTTGCGAGGTGAGCTTCCGAAATTGAAAGAAATTCTTGTAGTTGACAGTGATGGGAATGAAGAAGGTTTGCATGATATGGATGAACTGATGGCATCTGCATCACCGGAATTTACGGTTGAACCGATGTCACCGGAAGACACTGCATTACTGCATTTTACAAGTGGCACTACTGGTAAACCCAAGGGGGTGGTTCATGTCCATGAAGCAGTGGTGGCACATAACGTTACTGGTAGGATCGCACTTGATCTGCGGCCAGATGATATTTATTGGTGCACAGCAGACCCGGGTTGGGTTACCGGAACCTCGTACGGTATTATTGCACCATTCACCAATGGCGTGACCATGATCGTTGATGAAGCAGAATACGAAGTTAATCGTTGGTACCGGATACTGGCTGAGGAACGGATCACCATCTGGTATACGGCGCCAACGGCGATCAGGATGTTGATGAAGGCGGGAAAGGAATTGCCCAAAGCGTATGATTTATCCCGGTTGCGTTTTATGGCAAGTGTTGGGGAGCCTTTAAATCCAGAAGCAGTGGTCTGGGGTAATGAAGTGTTTGGAATGCCATTTCATGATAATTGGTGGCAAACTGAAACGGGCGGTATCATGATCGCCAACTACGCGTCGATGGATATCAAACCCGGATCTATGGGCAAGCCGTTGCCGGGTATTATTGCCGGGATCGTTGAAAAATCTGATGATGGTGTTCGCGAAACCACCAAACCGTTAGCGATCGGTGAGCTGGCGTTGAGGCCGGGTTGGCCGTCGATGATGCGTGCCTATCTGAATGAAGATGAACGTTACAAGAAATGTTTCTCAAACGGATGGTATTTGAGTGGTGATCTTGCCATGCGCGATTCTGACGGCTATTTCTGGTTTGTTGGGCGTAATGATGATGTCATTAAAAGTTCGGGACATCTGGTTGGTCCTTTCGAAGTTGAGAGCGCATTGATGGAACATGATGCGATTGCCGAAGTTGGCGTGATCGGGATACCTGATGAAACGGCAGGACAAATCGTAAAGGCCTTTGTTGTGTTAAAAACCGGCTATGAGGCGAATGAGGATTTACGCCTTGACCTGATTGGTCATGCCCGGAAACGACTTGGTCCGGCGGTTGCACCAAAGGATATAGCATTCCGTAATAACCTTCCAAAAACACGAAGCGGTAAGATCATGCGGCGTCTGCTTAAAGCACGCGAACTCGGGCTTCCTGAGGGTGATATTTCCACGTTAGAAAGTGATGAACAATGACTACACCTGACTTGAGGCCTCATTTAAACCGTAACCATGCGCGCGAATTGCTTGCGGGAATGATCCGGATTCGTCGCTTCGAAGGCAAATGTGCGGAGCTTTACACGCAGGAAAAAATTCGTGGTTTTTTACATCTTTATGACGGACAGGAAGCCGTTGCTGTCGGGATCATTCCTTTACTGACCGAGCAAGACCGCGTCGTGGCAACATACCGCGAGCATGGTCATGCTTTAGCACGGGGCTTATCCATGAAAACCATCATGGCTGAAATGTATGGTAAGGCAGAGGGCTGTTCTGGGGGGCGCGGCGGTTCCATGCACTTATTCAGTCGCGAAGCCAATTTTTACGGCGGCAATGCCATCGTCGGTGGTGGTTTACCGCTTGCTGCCGGATTAGGGCTTGGTGACAAGATGCAATCACATGACGCCGTTACAGCATGTTTTTTTGGTGAAGGGGCAGTGGCAGAGGGCGAGTTTCATGAAAGCCTCAATCTCGCATCGCTTTGGAAACTACCTGTTCTGTTTATTTGTGAAAATAACGGCTATGCAATGGGTACAGCCCTTAGTATTTCAGAATCTGAGACGGATATAACTGCCAAGGCAAGCAGCTATGCAATTCGCAGTGAAATTGTTGATGGAATGAATGTTGTTGAGGTTGAGGCGGCGGCCCGTCGTGCTTTACACAGCATTCGTGAAACGGGCGAGCCCTATTTTCTTGAATGCAGGACGTACCGATTTCGCGCCCATTCGATGTTTGATCCTCAATTATATCGATCAAAGGAAGAAGTTGATTCTTGGCGTGATAAAGAACCGATCGTCCGGTTTCAGAGTTGGTTGGAAGAAACAGGTATCCTCCACAAGGAAGAGATCAAGGAGCTTGAAGCTGAGATTGATGAAGAAATTGATCAAGCCGTCGCCTTCGCTGAAGCCGGGACCTTGGAACCAGTTGAAAATTTGACCCTTCATGTAATAGCGTCTCAACGATCCAAACGTCCAACAGACCCCGCTGAGGCGGGCGAGATGGTTGAAACAACCTACCGTGATGCGGTTAAAGCAGGGATTGTTGATGCCTTAACAAAAGATGATCACGTGTTTCTAATGGGCGAAGATGTTGGTCGGTACGGGGGGTGTTATGCAGTTAGTAAGGGCCTGCTTGAAGAATTTGGACCGGAGAGAATTCGTGATACGCCATTGTCAGAATCGGGTTTTACCGGTGCGGGAATAGGTGCTGCGATGGCCGAAATGCGGCCAATCGTTGAGGTGATGACTGTTAATTTTTCATTGCTTGCCCTTGATCAAATCTTAAATACGGCGGCCACATATCGTCACATGTCGAATAATCAGTTTGGTGTTCCTGTGGTAATCCGAATGGCAACAGGGGCGGGGCGCCAACTTGCAGCGCAACATTCCCATAGTCTGGAAGGTTGGTACGCGCATATTCCAGGAATTCGGGTTCTTGCTCCTGCGACATTGGAAGACGCGCGTGGAATGTTACAAACGGCACTTGATGATCCTGACCCGGTTCTGATTTTCGAAAATGTTATGCTTTATAATCGTACGGGGAAGCTCGCGGTGAATGCGGGGGCAGTAAATATTGATCATGCAGCCTTACGACGGACAGGATCTGATATTTCCTTAATTACTTACGGTGGATCACTCTTTAAAACCCTTGATGCCGCAGAAGAACTGGCTAAAGAAAATATCGAAGCCGATGTGATCGATTTGCGGAGCCTGCGCCCCCTTGATATGGAAACAATTATCGCATCAGTCGAAAAAACCCATCGGGCATTGATTGTAGACGAAGGTTGGAAGACGGGAAGTTTGGCGGCAGAAATAGGCATGCGTTTGGCAGAGGAGGCGTTCTTTGAGTTAGATGCGCCGTTAGCACGAGTGTGCAGTGAAGAAGTGCCAATACCTTATGCTCATCATCTTGAGCAAGCGGCAATTCCACAAACAGCCAAAATAGTCAATGCAGCCCGAGCGTTGTTAGGTAGGAGTTAGGCATGAGTGAATTTTTGATGCCATCGCTTGGTGCTGATATGGAAGCCGGAACACTGGTTGAATGGTTGGTAAAGCTGGGTGATCAAGTCAATCGCGGCGATGTCATTGCAGTTGTTGAAACTCAAAAGGGAGCGATTGAAATCGAAGTTTTCGAAGATGGGATTCTTGAAGAATATTTGGTTGATATTGGCAAAAAAGTTCCTGTAGGAACACCGCTTGCAACAATAAAACGGATAGGGGAAAAAGAACCGACAGTATCAGACCCATTGGCTGATCGTACTGAAGTTACTCCAGAGATTGCAAAGAAAGAGAAGTCTGAACCAGCTCTAAAACCCGTCTTTACGACACAGAAGGAGGGACGTATTTATATTACGCCAGCTGCGCGCAGACGATTAGAAGCAGCGGGATTTGACTTAACATCCCTTGAAGGGAAAGGAACGGGCCCAAGCGGCGAAATTACATTAGTTGATATTGACGCGTTAATGAGCAAGAAACCGGATATATCCGGTGCGGTGGAACCCGCCGTTGAGCCAACGGAAATGACGGGAATGCGTGCGGCGATTGCTGCGGCTATGTCGCGGTCAAAGCGGGAAATTCCGCATTATTATCTGGCCCATACGATTGATCTTACATTGGCCAGTAGCTTTGTTACTGACGTCAACGTGTCGCGACCTCCTGCGGAACGGTTGCTGTTGGGTGCGCTTTATATGAAGGCTGTTTCTAAGGCAGTCAAGAAATTCCCAGAATTTAATGGTCATTTTATCGATAGCCTTTTTCGACAAAGCGGTCCGGTTCATGTGGGCATGGCGATTAAACTTCGTGGTGGCGGCCTTGTTGCGCCGGCAATTCACAATACACAGAATTTAAACCTAGATGATACGATGTCGGCCATGCGCGATTTAATTGCACGCGTTCGTGCAGGACGTTTTAAATCCTCAGAAATATCTGATTCAACAATTACCATTTCAAGCCTTGGTGAGCGCGGTGTTGAAACCCTATATGGTATTATCTATCCGCCACAAGTTGCGATTATTGGTTTTGGTACCCCGTTGATGCGCCCGTGGGTGTGCGGAGAAAAAGTAGAAATTAGACAGACCGTTACCGTAACATTGGCTGCGGATCATCGTGTCAGTGATGGTCACCGTGGATCACTTTTCTTAAACGCAATAGGTAATTTTTTACAGGAACCGGAGACATTATGAATACAAGTGAATTTGAAGTTATTCTGAATGAAGAGTTGCGCCGAATAGCCCCCGATATTGATGCCAACACAATTGATCGTGAGGCGAATTTACGGGAAGAGTTCGACATAGATTCAATGGATTTTCTCAATCTTGTAACGGCGTTAAGCAGTCGAGTTCAGACCGAAATGCCGGAAACGGATTATCCGCATATGATGACTTATGATGCAATGGTTGCATATCTTGCTGAACATACTTCTTAATTTTGTGCAATATACACTTGATATAAATCAAGGAGGAAGTTCTCATACCAATTAGAATACCCAAACATAATGGGATTGGATGGAAGTGAATATTATGAATATTCCCACAGGACGGGATGATCAAGAGAATATTGAAGAGATTCTCGGGATTGGTAACAACAAAATACCGTGGTGGCGGTCATGGCAAAATATAGGAACTTTGCTGTTGTTGGTGGTTGCCGCATTGGTTGTTTACACTTATTTATTCAATGGTAGCGCCTCTCAAACAAACCAATATGTGACCGATGTTGTAACACGCGGTGGATTATCCATAACTGTGACCGCAACGGGTACGGTTGAACCAACCAACGAAGTTGAAATTTCGAGTGAGCTTTCAGGAATAATCAGGTCGGTGAATGTTGATTATAATGATCAGGTAACATCTGGTCAGATTCTCGCTGTGCTTGACACAGATAGGCTCGAAGCACAACTTGCTCATTCACAAGCAACATTGGTGGCTAGAAGAGCAAGTTTAATTGAACTTCAAGCAACACTAACCGAAAAGAAAAATGAATATGACCGCGTTAAGCCATTGGCAGAAAAGGGACATTCGTCACAGTCGACACTTGATATTGCAAAAGCCGGATATGACCGTGCCACCGCTGCTGTAGCAAGTGCAAGGGCCGCAGTGGCCGTTGCAGAAGCCGATCTTAAGCTTGATGAGACTAACCTGAAAAAAGCCAATATCTTATCGCCGATTAATGGTGTTGTTCTTAAACGTAACATTGATCCGGGACAAACTGTTGCTGCCTCTTTTCAGGCACCGGTTCTTTTTACATTGGCAGATGATCTGCGTAAGATGCAGCTTGAAGTTGATATTGATGAGGCGGATATAGGTACAGTCAATGTGGGTAATCAGGCTACGTTTACAGTTGAATCTTATCAGAACAAAGAATTTCCCGCTCAGATATCTGAACTTCGTTTTGCACCGGAAACCGTCGAAGGTGTTGTTACTTATAAAGCTGTTTTGACGATTGATAATCAGGAACTTTTGTTGCGGCCGGGTATGACGGCAACGGCTGAAATTATTGTACAAACGGTTGAGGATGCTTTACTTATTCCAAATGCTGCTTTGCGTTATACGCCACCAACAATTGCCACTGAAGATTCCGATAAGAGCTTCATCCAATCCATCATGCCGCGCCCATCCCGTTCAAGTGATGTGGCCAAGATTGATCAACCCAGTAATGGAGATCGCCGTATCTGGGTACTTCAGGACAATGAGCCTATAGAAGTGCAAATTCGTGTTGGCGTTACTGATGGGGTCAATACTCAGGTCCTGACAGGAGATCTGAAATTGGATGATCAAGCGATCCTAGATAATATAGAAACAGTAAACTAGGAGTACGCCTTCATGCAAAAGAACGCGGATAATGCCGATGGGCCATTAATGGAACTTAGAGGGATCACCAAGGTCTATGGCTCAGGCCCCGCCGCCGTGCATGCGCTGGCTGGTGTTGATCTACGTATTGATAGCGGTGAATTTGTTGCTATTATGGGGCCAAGTGGATCGGGAAAATCGACTGCAATGAATATTTTAGGATGCCTAGATATCCCAACGGATGGCCAATATTTTTTCAAAGGAACGGATGTTGATAAAATTAGCCAAAATCAAAGAGCCCTCATAAGACGCCATTTTTTAGGTTTTGTCTTTCAAGGGTTTAATTTGCTTACCCGCACCTCAGCGTTAGAAAATGTAGAATTACCCTTAATTTACCGCGGAATGAAACAAAAGGACCGCCGTCTTTTAGCGATGGAAGCCCTCAAAAAAGTTGGATTGACAGGGCGGGAGAAACATACCCCGGGTGAGTTGTCCGGGGGTGAACAACAACGTGCTGCGATTGCCCGCGCGATCGCCACACAGCCGGACGTGATTCTTGCTGATGAACCGACAGGTAATCTTGATACCAGCCGCAGTCGCGAAATTATGGAACTGTTAAAAAGCCTCAACAAGACTGAAGGAATAACAATTCTTATGGTTACTCATGAACAGGAAATGGCGAAATATGCGGATCGCATTATCCAGTTTATTGACGGAAAAATTTCATCGGATAGTCGAACAAAGGGAGCCGCTTGATGGTCTGGGAAACAATCAAGCTTGCCTTGTTGGCGATCTTTCGAAATACGTTAAGATCATTTTTAACTGTACTAGGAATTGTGATTGGTGTCGCGGCTGTAATTGCGATGGTCACAGTGGGGGGCGGGACCACGGCACAAGTGACGGAGGATATTTCCAAGCTTGGAAGTAATTTGTTGTTCGTAACCCCCGGACAGGGAGCGGGTCCAGGTGGTGCTAGTGCGGCTGCTGCCAGTTTTGATGCGGGTGATATAGCCGCAATGCGTCAGCAGATCAAAGGAGTTAAAGCCATAGCACCAATTACACGGGCCGCTGCCAGTGCTATTTACGGAAACGAAAACTGGCGGACTTCGATTACTGGTACAACCAACGAATATTTTATTACACAAGCATGGTCTTTTTCCAGTGGACGTCAATTTTTCGATACCGAATTAAGGTCGGGTAAGGCGGTCTGTATCATTGGACAGACTGTTAGTAAAGAATTGTTCGGTATGTCTGATCCAATTGGTTCTAAAATTCGTCTTAAGAATGTTTCGTGTGAAATTATTGGTTTACTTGCTGCTAAAGGCCAGTCCAGCTTTGGGCAGGATCAGGATGATATTGTCGTCATGCCCATTCGCGCCGTTCAGCGCCGGTTTCTTGGTAATCAGGATATCCAAACCATTTTTATATCGGCACAAGACGGTGTCTCAACAGTCAAGATCCGTCGTGATATCACCTTGTTGATGCGCGAATTACGCCGTATTTCACCAATTGAAGATGATGATTTTACCGTACGCGATATAACCGAGATCGCCAACATGATGTCGGGAACAACACAAGCTCTAACAGGATTGTTGGGTGCAGTCGCTGCAATCAGCCTACTTGTTGGCGGCATCGGTATAATGAATATTATGTTGGTTTCTGTAACAGAACGCACGCGGGAGATTGGCATCCGACTGGCAGTCGGTGCACAGGAAAATCAGGTATTGATGCAATTCCTGGTGGAAGCTGTTGTTTTGTCCTTACTCGGTGGTTTGATTGGTATTCTACTTGGGTTGGGGCTTGCAAAAATTGCTGTAAATCTTCTCAAGGTGCCTTTTATTTTTGACCCAAATATTGTTTTCGTTGCTTTTATATTCTCGGCCTTTGTCGGTGTGGTATTTGGGTTTTTCCCTGCAAGGCGTGCCGCACGTTTGAACCCGATTGAAGCATTACGTCACGAGTGATTCATCCACTTTAGATGTCTCTACATTCATTGTTTTTCATTAATAATATACATTTATATATAAATGATATATAATAAATACACATTGATTCGGAAGGCAATAGTATGAATGACATCATTGACGAAAAATACGAGCGCCCACAACTCTTCCCGAGAATAAATGACCGGGCGCCAGATTTCACGGCCCGCACGACCCAGGGCGTCGTGAGTTTGGCTGATTATGCTGGTAAGTGGTTGGTGTTATTTTCTCATCCAGCTGATTTTACACCCGTATGCACATCGGAATTTATTGCTCTTGAAAAAGCTTCAGATAAGTTCAAGGCAGTAAATTGCGAATTGCTGGGTTTATCAGCTGATAGCGTCTATTCCCACATTGCGTGGCTCCTAAATATTGAAGAAAAGTTCGGGGTAAAGATCAATTTCCCAGTGATTGAAGACCTGTCGCTTGTAATCGCTGAAGCTTACGGGATGATTGATGAGCAATCGACATCAACATCAACAGTCAGGTCGGTATTTTTTATTGATCCTGAAGGGATAATAAAAGCTCACATTCACTACCCCATGAGCATCGGCCGTTCGGTTGATGAAATTATACGCATCTTGACTGCTCTGGTGGCGACCGCTAGTGGAAATGAAGTTACTCCCGCAGGATGGCAGGAGGGTGATGAGATGTTGCTTGCTCCACCCGTAACCATGCGCGGTATGCGTGAGCGCTTAGAGAAGCAGCCATCAGGAAAAGAAGGTAAGACCGACTGGTACTTCACAAAAACAGCACCGCGAGGAGAGTAAGATGACGGAGTTTCTTGAAAAATTTCGTCCGAACGCAACCGAGATATGTAGGCTTTTAAAAGTTATGTCTCATCCGAACAGGTTGTTGCTTTTATGCGCACTAAAAAGTGGGGAACTCTCGGTCAGTGAACTGGAGGAAGTAACGGGTGTGCGTCAGCCAGTTCTATCTCGTGATCTAGGGCGCCTTCGGGATCATCATCTTGTTGAAACCCGCAAAGAGTCAAAAGCTGTAATTTATCGATTGGTGGATGAAAAGGTATCTTATCTAATGCAGGCAATGTGCAATGCATGGAGTGGGGGTCGAACACCCATTCGTTCAATAGAGTGCGATAAAAATATCGGCCAAACAATTCAAGAAACACCGTTAACGCAACGAAAGCCTGGTGGTAAACGATTTAAAATTCAACCCGACCCATATCGTTCAGAATAATAATTTGAATGAACTAGAAAGGAAGCAAAAATGAAACCTACAGTAACCACGTTTTTTGATGAATATACATATACATACAGTTATGTTGTTTCTGATCCCGAAACCAAAGCCTGCGCCATTATAGATTCGGTATTGAATTACGCGCCAAACTCCGGCCGTACCTCCACCGAGAGCGCAGATGAGATCATTCAGTATATTGAAGATAACTCGTTAAATGTTGAATGGATTTTTGAAACACATGTTCACGCAGATCACTTATCCGCTGCACCATATTTGAGAAAGAAGTTGGGTGGCAAAACGGCAATAGGCGCTCATGTTTCTGATGTTCAGGCAATTTTTGGTAAAGTGTTTAATGCGGAATCCGGGTTCGCAATTGACGGTTCCCAATTTGATCATTTATTTACAGATGGCGACACTTTTAAAGTCGGAAATATAGAAGCAAAAGCGATCCATACGCCTGGCCACACACCCGCATGCATGACTTATGTCATTGGTGACGCTGGCTTCGTTGGCGACACGATCTTTATGCCTGATTATGGAACTGCCCGATGTGATTTCCCCGGTGGTGATGCCAGTGTTTTATATGGATCTATTCAAAAAATATTCTCTTTGCCGGATGAAACCAGGCTGTTCATGTGTCACGATTATAAGGCGGAAGGCCGTGATGAGTATGCAAACGAAACAACCGTTGCTGAAGAAAGGAATAACAACATCCATGTAAAATCTTCAATTAGCAAAGAGCAGTTTGTTGATATGCGTACTTCGCGTGATGCAACGCTTGATATGCCGCAATTGATACTTCCGTCAGTTCAAGTGAACATGAGAGCTGGTGAATTGCCCCCCGAAGAGGATAACGGCATTCAATACATAAAAATACCACTTAATGCACTTTAGTAAGTGCTGATGCGCGAAGGATTTTGCAATGGATATTAAAAAAATTTCACCTAATCTATCCGTTTCGGACCAGATTAAACTAACTGACTTTAATGCACTTAAATCACAAGGATTCCAGTCAATCATTAATGTCCGTCCTGATGCTGAAGATGACGGGCAGTTGTCGTCGAAAGAAACTCAGGAGATGGCAATTGAGATGGGTTTTGACTATGTTCATATTCCTGTTGTTTCGGGCAATGTCACGGATAAAAATGTGGCAGACTTTAAAGAAAAATTAAGTGAGATGACGGGGCCTGTATTGTCTTTTTGCAGAACGGGAACACGGGCTGTTACATTGTGGGCTCTCGCGGAATCTGGTCATTTGTCAACTGCTGCTATTCTAGATACGGCAAATGAAGCAGGGTATGACATCAGTAGTTTGGCCGACCGCCTTGATCTGGCAAACAAAAAATTAAGCAAACCGCAGCGAACATTTGATAACGCGCACATATATGATGTCGTGATCGTCGGTGCTGGCGCGGGTGGATTGGCAGCTGCTGGCAGTCTATTAAAACGAGACAGTGGTCTTGATATTGCTATCATTGAACCTCGAGATACGCATTATTATCAACCAGGGTGGACTTTGGTCGGGGGCGGCGTTTTTTCAAGAAACCAAACCAAAAGGCCTATGAAATCATTGATGCCCAAGAGTGTAAAATGGATTAAGGCAGCCGTTGCAAATTTCCATCCTGAAGCCAACAGCGTTATAATTGAAGGTGGGGAGGAAATCAAATATCAGGCATTGGTGGTATCGCCAGGACTTAAATTGGATTGGGATCAGGTTGACGGACTTCGCGAAAGTCTGGGACGTAACGGGGTCACGTCAAATTATCGGTTCGATCTCGCTTCCTACACCTGGGATTTGGTTAAATCATTAAAAGCTGGAAAGGCGTTATTTACACAACCTCCCATGCCTATTAAATGTGCGGGAGCACCGCAAAAAGCCATGTATCTTTCCTGCGATCACTGGAAACGTACAAATAGGTTAAATGATATTGATGTACACTTTCACACAGCGGGTGGTGTGCTTTTCGGGGTCGCAGATTATGTCCCTGCACTTGAAAAATATATTAAGCGTTATAATGCAAAAACACACTTTCTTGAAAACTTGATTGCTATCGATGGTGATGCGAAGAAAGCGACATTTAGCGTTACCGACGCAGATGGTAATGTAACAGAAGATGTGCGTTCATTTGATATGATTCATGTGTGTCCCCCTCAAACGGCTCAAGACTTCATGAAATCTTCGCCAATTGTAAATGATGACGGTTGGGTGGAGGTAAATAATGAAACGCTGCAACACGTAAAATACGGGAATATTTTTGGACTAGGTGATGGTATTTCAGCGCCCAATGCAAAAACAGCCGCTGCGGTAAGAAAGCAAGCACCTGTTGTTGCCCATAATGTAATTTCCTTGTTGAACAACAAACAATCCGTTGCAGTTTATGAAGGCTATGGATCGTGTCCCTTGACCGTCGAAAAAGGCAAGGTTGTGCTTGCTGAATTTGGCTATGGTGGTGTATTGCAACCTACTGTTCCGAAATGGATTATCAACGGGACTAAAGCAACAGGACTGGCGTGGTTTTTAAAAGAAAAATTGATGCCCACATTATATTTTGATCTTATGTTTCGTGGTTATGAATGGCTTGCGAAACCTGATATCCTGACGCACTCTCCCATTTTGCATGAGGTTGATAAAGCGTGTGACTTTGAAGACGCGGAAAAAAGAGTTTAGAACGATGCTCAAGTTATTGGCCCAATATTTTCCCATATTTGAGTGGGGAAAGGGATATTCAACAAACCATTTGATAGCGGATGGTTCGGCGGCACTGATTGTCACAATAATGCTTATACCGCAGTCTCTGGCATATGCATTATTGGCAGGATTGCCGCCGGAAGTTGGGCTTTACGCAAGCATAGCACCCCTTTTGCTCTACGCCGTATTTGGGACAAGTCGTACGTTAGCGGTTGGGCCAGTTGCTGTTGTATCCTTAATGACGGCAACGGCAATTGGTATGATTGCAGAGCCAGGTACAATCGGATACTTGGAAACGGCGATCGCTTTGGCAATGTTGTCGGGAATATTTTTGACAATCATGGGGATATTTAGACTTGGTTTTATAGCAAATTTCTTAAGCCATCCGGTTATGACAGGATTTATAACAGCATCAGGAGTTCTAATAGCCATTAGCCAATTTAAGCATATATTTGGTGTTTCTATATCGGGTCATAACCTTCCAGAGCAGTTGGTTTCATTAATCGGAAAAATTGACGAAATAAATACACCAACATTTTTCATTGGTGTGGGCTGTATTGCATTTCTGTACTTCGTAAGGAATGGTTTAAGCGCATTATTAATTAAGGCAGGCATGAATCAGAGGTTTTCTGATTTGATCGTAAAGGCTGGGCCTGTTTTTGCCGTTGCGATAACAATTTTATTGACGGCAACGCTGGGTCTGGAAGGGCGAAATGTTGATATTGTTGGCTTGGTGCCGCAAGGTTTACCTAAATTACATTTTCCCACACTCACTCTTTCATTGATCAAAGAACTAAGCACGGCTGCTCTGCTCATCAGTCTAGTGGGCTTTGTTGAATCAATCTCTGTAGCACAAACATTGGCAGCAAAAAGAAGACAACAGATAAGCCCCAATCAAGAACTTATAGCACTTGGTATGAGCAATATTGGCTCCTCCGTTTCTGGTGGATACCCGGTTACTGGCGGCTTCGCTAGATCTGTGGTGAATTTTGATGCTGGTGCGCAAACGCCGGCTGCTGGTGCAATGACCGCAATTGGTATTGCGCTTGCAACACTTTATTTGACGCCTCTTTTATACTTTTTACCCCAGGCCACTCTGGCAGCGACAATTATTATAGCAGTCCTGAGCTTGGTTAAAGTCGAACCGATTGTAGAAACATGGCGATACAGTAAGGGTGATTTCTTCGCTATGGCGATTACAATCTTACTGACCCTACTCATAGGCGTTGAGATTGGCATTATGGCGGGTGTCGCGGCCTCTTTCATTTTGTTTATGTATCGTACCACTGTGCCACATTATGCGGTCGTGGGGCAGGTGTCAGGCACAGAACATTTTCGAAATGTAAAACGCCATAATGTTATCACGGACCCACGCATTATTTCTATTCGAATAGATGAAAGTCTTTATTTTTCCAATATTCGTTATCTTGAAAACGCCATCAATGATCTGGTGGCCGCAAATCCAAAATGTGAACATATTATTCTCATGTGCTCTGCGGTAAACCTGATTGATACCAGCGCTCTAGAGAGCTTGGAAGCCATCAATCACCGCCTCAAGGAAACGCATATACAACTGCATTTCAGCGAAGTCAAAGGCCCGGTGTCCGATAGGCTGGAGCGCACTCATTTTCTGCAAAATCTATCGGGGAATGTCTACCTCAGTCAGTATGAAGCTTATAAGGCGTTAACTGATATACAGGAAAACTATCATGGCTGAACTATTTTCTGCAGAGATATTAGCAAGGGCGCAATTCGCTTTTACAATTGCCTTCCATATTGTGTTTCCAGCCTTTTCAATCGGCCTAGCGTCATATTTGGCGGTTCTGGAGGGATTGTGGTTAAAAACAGGAAATGAAGTCTACCTTATATGTTTTAAATATTGGCGAAAGATATTTGCAGTAACATTTGGTATGGGCGTCGTATCCGGCTTGGTCATGAGTTATCAGTTTGGTACGAACTGGTCGGTATTTTCTGATAAAACAGGCCCCGTCCTAGGCCCTCTTTTGGGGTATGAGGTTCTGTCGGCATTTTTTCTGGAAGCAGGGTTTCTGGGAATTATGCTTTTTGGAATGAATACTGTTGGAAGAAAATTACATTACTTTGCAACATTAATGGTCGCATTTGGTACGCTCTTTTCTGCATTTTGGATATTAAGTGTTAATAGCTGGATGCAAACGCCAACGGGATACGGCATCAATGAGGTTGGCCAGTTTATTGTATTAAGCTGGTGGGATGTTATTTTTAATCCGTCGTTTCCATACCGATTGGTACATATGGTTCTTGCTGCCTATTTGACAACCGCTTTCGTGGTCGGTGGTGTTGCGTCATATCATCTTCTAAAAAATAAAGAATCGCAAGCAGCACGCATCATGTTTTCAATGGCGATGTGGATGGCGGTTTTGGTGTCTCCAATTCAAATTTTCGCCGGCGATTTGCACGGCTTAAATACATTAGAACATCAGCCTCAAAAAATTGCCGCTATGGAAGGACATTTTGAGACAATGAAGGGTGCCCCGCTCATCTTATTTGGCGTGCCAAATGAGGCTAAAGGTGAAGTTGATTATGCCATTAAAATACCGAAATTAGGTAGTTTAATATTGAAACATGATCTTGATGGTGAGGTGCGAGGACTTAATAGTTTCCCGCAAGATGAACGTCCCCCTGTCAAGATAGTTTTCTGGTCGTTCAGGATCATGCTTGCCATCGGGTTTTTGATGCTAGCGCTTGGTCTTTGGAGTTTGATTGCACGGAGTAGAAAAAGGTTGTTCGAAAGCAAATTGATGCTGAAAATTTCCATTTTAATGGCTCCTTCCGGCTTCGTGGCAGTTTTGGCAGGTTGGATCGTAACGGAGGTGGGGCGCCAGCCTTATACCGTTTATGGTCTTTTAAAAACATCAGATTCTTTATCGCCGATCGCCGCGCCAGCAGTGGCAACATCGCTTGCTATTTTTGCGGTTATCTATTTTATCGTTTTTGGCGCAGGTGTTCTTTATCTGCTTAGGCTTATGGGAAAAAATCCCGACTATATGCTACGTATGGATAGAGGGATGCCGATGCGTGCCGCCGGAACAACACCAATCGCTGCATTTAATAACGACACCACGAACGAACTTAACACAGGAGAGGAAAAATGATTGATTATCCACTGGTTTGGGGTGTCCTTATTGCCACGGCTATTCTGATTTATGTCATTCTTGATGGGTTTGATCTTGGGATAGGTATTTTGTTTCCGTTTCTGGAAAATGATGAACAGCGCGGTACGGCGATGAACACGGTAGCACCGGTTTGGGACGGAAACGAAACATGGTTGATATTGGGTGGTGGCGGTTTGTTCGCGTCGTTTCCACTTGCGTATGCCGTTTTAATGCCAGCACTCTATATGCCAATTTTATTGATGATG
>CAXBLS010000071.1:0-17026 GCA_963976585.1 uncultured Kordiimonadaceae bacterium | reverse complement strand
AGAGAGATTTGAAGCATGTGTTGCAGCGACCGGTTGAGACCACCGTCGAAAGCAGACATTCGAGAATTACATAAATTTAACCAATTTATCGTCTTTACCCTCCAGTGATCCAGCAATAGCGCCAGCAATTCGATCCGCGGCTGCACGTGCTGGATCATCGGCAATATGGGCGTATCTAGCGGTGATCGTTAGTGAGGATTTCGGTTTCGTTACCGGACGTCCTTTACCACGGCAGAGATTTGCAGACGGTGGCCAAATGATCAACGAACAATCGCAACCGAGTTGACAAATAACGGTTGGGCATAAAAACAGCGTGTATATCCCGGTTTGGCCAGGTGGTGTATTGTGGTAATATCTTGATGAGTGAGCCGGTTTTCAAATGCTCCGCAACGTAAAATATTGGTAGAATAGCAATGCCAATCCCTTGCAGTGCTGCTTCACACATCATTTGTCCACTGTCGCTTTTAAATGTTCCTTTCAAGCTGACCTGACCGCCCTTCCCATTGCGAGCTTTATACCGCCATTCATGCAAGCCAGTGTTTCTGGTGTAGGCGAGCACATTGTGGTCAGCTAAGTCTTCAGGTGAATTCAAGGGTCCGTGGGTTTTTAAATATTCACTACTGGCGCAGATAGCGAAAGGGCATGGCGCAAGCCGCCTTGCGATAAGTGAACTATCACGCAGTTCGCTAATCCTGATCACCAGATCAAACCCCTCGCTGACAATATCAACGATCCGGTCGTCAAAACTAACATCAAGGTGAATGTCGGGATATTGCTTTGCAAATGCAGCAATGTCTTTACTCAGATAATTGATACCCAAGCTGAGAGGAATACTCACTTTCAAAGACCCTTTTGGGTTTGTTTTAAGGTCGTGTACTTGTTCTTTTGCTTCATGCAAATCTTCCAGTGCGCGCGCGGCACGTTCGAAAAATATGGCCCCCTCCTCTGTCGCGGAAACCTTGCGTGTGGTTCTGTTGAGCAGTTTTACCTGCAACTCATTTTCTAAATTCTGAACCTGTTTGGACACGGCAGAACTTGTTATGCCCAATTCCCGCGCGGCACCAGCGAAGCTTTGATTTTTAACGACAGCAATAAAAATACCAATACGTGACAGATGATCCATGATTATCAACCATATGGAATTAATTAAATTCAATATCAGTATATTATCTATTTATTGGATCGGAAGTAAAGTTAAAACATAAATTGGAACAAACGAAAATTTATTAACAGGAGAAACATTATGACACACACAACAAACAATAATTATGGAGCCTTAATCACACGCTTGGCTTTAGGCAGTATTTTACTTTCACACGGACTTTTAAAGGTTCTTGTTTTTACGGTTCCCGGCACGGTTGGATATTTTGAAAGCCTCGGGTTGCCATCAATCGCAGCTTATTTAACCATATTTGGTGAACTCGCTGGGGGTACCGCTATTTTACTCGGTCTTTATACGAGGCTTTCCGCCCTTCTTTCCATCCCTATTTTAGCAGGCGCCGCCATTGTGCATGCAGGCAATGGCTGGGTATTTAGCAACCAGGGTGGTGGTTGGGAATTCCCGGCCCTTCTTAGTGTCTTGGCAATAGCCGTTGCATTACAGGGTGGTGGCTCATTCGCACTACGGAAACTGCCGTTCATTGATGCCTTTGTCCCAACTATCTTAAAAGCCTAGAAAGGAAATAATTATGATTAAACATTATCCATATGGCGATCTTGGTCACCACAAATTCGGTTGGTTGGACGCAAGGTATCATTTCAGTTTTTCTGAGTATCAAAATGCACAGCGTATGGGATTTGGAGCCTTACGCGTTATTAATGACGATATCATTAAAGCAGGAGGTGGCTTCGATACTCATCCGCATAAAGACATGGAAATCATTACTTATGTGCGCAAGGGTGCCATTACCCACCGCGATTCAAAAGGAAATGCCGGCCGCACAGAGGCTGGCGATGTTCAGGTGATGAGCGCTGGAACCGGCATCTATCATTCGGAATTTAATTTGGAAAGCGAAGACACCAACTTATTTCAAATTTGGATTTACCCCCGCGAGAAAGGCGTGGAGCCGAGGTGGGATAGTTTGAATTTTCCCAAAACGAAAGTCGATGAAACTTTGCCTCTCCTTGTTTCTGGATTTACAGAGGATTTGGGCAAAGGCGTCTTAAACATTCATCAAGACGCAAGAATATTTGGCGGCGTTATTGGCAGCGGCCAAAGCATTCGTCACTCCATCACCAACCAAGCTTATCTACTGGTTTCGGAAGGTGAGATAATCCTTGATGGAAAAATTCTTTCAAAAGGGGACGGCGCAGAAATTACGGATGTTGCGAACATCATCATCGAAGCAATGAAAACATCGGAAGTTGTTATTATCGATGTTCCCAAAATCCATTAATAATTAGATACAGGAAAATAAAATGACAAAATTACTATTTTTTGCCGGAAGTGCAAGACATGGGTCTCTCAATCAAAAATTAGCTCGGAAAGCTGCAAAAATAGCTGAAGATAAGGGCGCCGAAGTAACCGTTATTGATTTGAAAGATTTTCAAATGCCTTTATACGACGGCGATTTAGAAGCGGCAGAAGGTCTTCCAGAAAACGCCATCAAACTAAAGAAACTGTTTATTGAGCATGATGGCTTCTATATCGCTTCACCAGAATATAACAGCTCGTTCTCAGCACTGTTAAAAAATGCCCTTGATTGGATTTCTCGTCCTCATGAAAAAGACGAGACCCCGTTAATTGCATTCAATGGTAAGACAGCGGCCATCGGCTCTATAGCACCGGGGGCGCTTGGCGGCCTTCGTGGATTGGTGCCACTGCGCATGATGCTAGGCAATATTGCGGTGCATGTTGTCCCCAATCAGGTTGCTATTCCGTTTGGATTTGAAGCGTTTGATGACCAGGATGAACTAAAGGATGAACGTCATGTACAGATGCTCGCAGCGTCCATTAAGCAATTTGTGCAGACGGCTCATGTGCTCTAATTAGTTCGATAAAGAAAGTGTGGTGGTAAGCCGTTTTATTATGCCTTACCACCATTGCAGGATTAATTTGCTCGAACGTGTGCATTGGATTGAAAGCAGCCGTATAATATCACCCGCACTGGGCCTTGTGACGCAGGATGTGATCGGCGAGGACGCAGGCCATCATGGCTTCACATGGGGAAGGCCTTTACGTTTACACGTAGTGAGTGGCAGTCTTTGCATAGCGGGCGATATGGTTTAATTGTCCTATAAAGCTGTGAACGTCGGATATGGTTGAGAGCCAATGATCTTCCACTCTTATTTCGTCTTGGCCTTGCTTGCCAAAAATGACAACTTCATCACCAGAGGTTATTTTTTGATGTCCATCTGTTATATCGACCATGGTGGTGTTCATGGACATATCGCCGACCATTGGGTATCTTTTTCCACCGATCAAGACGTCAATCAAATCTCTCGGAATGCCATTAACTTTTCCGATAGGAAGATTGGCCAGATAGCTGTCTCGCAGCAATGTGTAGTTACTGCCATAGCCCACTGTACATCCTTTGGCATAAAAATTAATTTGTCCAACTTTCGTATAGACTGACATCAATTGTTGTAGTGTCTCCGGCGCCTCTTTTTCCAGCTTTTCGCCAAACGCTAGTGAACCAATACGCACCATATCCAAATGGGCTTCCGGAAGACGCAATGTGGCAGAGGTATTGGCGACATGCAGCAATATTTCCTGTCGATTAAGATTCCCTTTTTCAAGGATCCAGTGTGCTCGTTTCTTAAAGTTTGCTAAAGACGTTCTCATCCTTTCAAGGTTCGCAGCATCGGCGTTGGGAAAATGGGTCATGATACCTACGATTTGAATGTTTTTTAGCATCAATAGAGACAGCAATTGATCTTTTATTTTTGGGGTGTTCATATCAAAACCGTTTCTCGACATCCCACCTGTATTTAAATTCAGATGGATTTTAATCTTTCGATTTTGTTGCGCGCCAAGCTTTGAAAGAAGCTCGGCCATTTGAATGTTTCCCACCATTTCTTCAATATCGCCGTACTCATCCCAGTTGGAATGCACCGTTAAAAGCTCATCATTGCTTGCCAACCGCAAACGCACAATTGGCACATTTAGCGCCAGTTTGTTCATAACTTTTAGTGAATGATTTTCGGTGATACCAAAATAATCAGCACCCGCCATTTCAGCTACGCTTGCGAGCATTTTCAATCCATGCCCATATGCATCGGATTTTACGACGACCATCATTTTTGTAGTATCATCCAATACCTGTGACTTGACGAGGCGAATGTTATCATAAAAAGCCAATTGATTTATTTCTATATAAGTATTCGGCCTTGGTTCTGTTTCTGCCTCTGTCTGATTCCAATCACCCACATGGTTTAAAAGGCATTCAGGATAAATCTCTGGATACCGCACTTCTTGGGAAAAAGCGTAATTGAACACGCTTTCCAGTGCAGTCAACGGCGCCGAAACGAGGAAGAAAAAGTTACGCAACGTAATGCCGTAAGATTTTATCTGGTTCGGGCTTTTATTCTTTCTATACAATTTATTGTCCAACTGAGATTAAATTTCCATTTGCGATGCTTGTGCTATACGTGGAGCACAAAATCATACGGCAACGGGAAATTCTTTTTTCAACTCAGGAAACGCGGAAAAAACAATATCTATAAGACGGTCATGTGGTCGTGTTAAAACATCAGTAACGCCCATCTTGAGATCATTCTCAAATTGAGTAATAGATTGATCGATCTCTTCTTCTGTCATGTTTTCGTGGTTAATCGTTAGTCCGATGACTTTGGTATTTGAAAAGGTTTCGATAAGATTGATCTCACTCTTTACGCTTGGCATCGGTATTTCAGGATAGTCGGACAGATTAGCCCGTTTCGGTGCATGCTGCAAAATAACAGCGTCAGGGCAACTTCCTCTTAGGATATAAGCTGACGTTAGATAGGCAGGATGGCTGAGCGCGCCTTGTCCTTCAATAATAATGATGTCAGGATTTTCTTCTTCAAAGGCTTCAACAACCGCGGCTTCCATTTCACCCGAACAGAATTGTGGTGGGATTGCATCAATTGCGATGCCGTGTCGGGCCCCTTGAATTAATCCAGTTTGACCTGTTCCGACCATCACTGCTTTTATGCCATGGTCATTCAAAGTTTTTGTCAATATGGTGGCGGTGGTGCGCTTACCGATAGCGCCGTCGGTACCGAGCACGGCAATACAAGGACAGGTGACTTCTTTGATACGTCCACTAAACACCTTCAAATCTTTTTTATCGCGTGGTCTTCGCACGTCAAGGATCGTTACATTATTTGCAGCGCTTGCTAATGCGAATTCGCGGTCATCGTTCAAAAATTCATGAAGGCCGTTTACAATATTCATTCCCAATTTAATTGCCTTGAGAATTATGCTGCGTTCGAGCTTAGACAGCATGCCGCTCAAAGGGGCCATGCCGTAAATGAAGTTATCCGGTGTCTTGTCAGCGTTCTCCAAAGCTTCAGAGAGATCGTTGTAAACTGGGATACCATTGGGGATATTATCCAACACCATTCCTGAATCAAGACCTGCTTTTGTACTATCAATTATCGAAAGAATTTTATATTTTTCTGAGTAACGGGTGAGTCCATTGGCTGTTTTACCATCTATTTTGCCAAAATTGTCTTCACAATAAATAATTGCTGTTTCGCTCTGACTTGATTTATCGATGGGGTGTGTTTTTTGTGATTTCCGATTTATCATTGGAAATTTCATTATGGGCATATCTATGCCTCCTAATTTCTATAAACGCTAATATAAATGCGTTCATGCGTGCACCTCACATAATGCAAGGGTCGCATTTCAAAGCCTGAATAGGCGCAAAAACTATAAAGTTAAATTAGCTGAAGGAGGTGAGGTCCAGTATGTTGTCACCAATTGCCTTAGTAGGCAATCTGTTTTCCGAAAAAATCGTCTCAATAGAGGGCTTTTGCCAAACTCTGAGCGCTTTATAGTTGGTTTAGGACAAAAAGTCAACCTAACATGCATTTTAAGCCATGGGAGAACACCCTTTTAAGTGTTCCAGTATTGCTTGAAATTTACCTAAGCGCCCACTCTGGGGCAATAACAGTTGTCTAATTCTAACCGCACTGGGCCTTGTGACGTAGGATGTGATCGGCGAGGACGCAGGCCATCATGGCTTCGCCTATGGGGACAGCTCTTATGCCGACGCAGGGGTCGTGGCGACCTTTGGTGAGTATTTCGGTTTCGTTACCGTGCTTATCAATGGTGTCTCTGGGGGTGAGGATTGATGAGGTTGGTTTTACGACAAACCTTACAACCACATCTTGCCCCGATGATATGCCGCCGAGGATGCCGCCAGCGTGATTGCTTTGAAAATGGGGGGTGTCACCTTGCATGCGGATTTGGTCGGCATTTTCTTCTCCGGTCAGCGCCGCCGTTTCAAAACCAGAGCCGATTTCAACTCCTTTAACGGCATTGATGCTCATCATGGCGGCCGCAAGGTCTGCGTCGAGTTTGCCGTAAATAGGCTCCCCGAGACCAGCAGGAACGCCGCTGGCGCGAACTTCGATCACTGCACCGATGGAGCTTCCGTCTTTACGGATTTTATCAAGATATGCTTCCCACTCAGGGACCATATCGGCATCCGGGCACCAGAAAGGGTTTTGGCTAATTTGCGCGTCATCCCAATTGTCCGGGTTGATTTTTTTATCACCGATTTGCACAAGTGCACCGGTGATTTTAATGTCAGCACCGAGAATTTTTCGTGCAACGCCACCGGCAGCAACGCGCATGGCGGTTTCACGGGCGGAGGATCTGCCGCCGCCGCGATAGTCGCGGATGCCATATTTTTCATTATATGTGAAATCGGCGTGACCGGGACGGTACTTATCTTTGATGTCACCGTAATCTTTTGAGCGCTGATCTTTATTGTCAATGATCAGGCTTATAGGCGTTCCGGTGGTTAGTCCTTCAAAGACGCCCGACATAATCTTGACCTGGTCCGGTTCCTGCCTTTGGGTGGTAAAACGGTTCTGGCCAGGTTTTCTTTGATCGAGGAACGGTTGAATATCAGCTTCGGTGAGCGCAAGGCACGGCGGGACGCCATCAACCACACATCCGATAGACGGGCCATGCGACTCGCCCCAGGTGGTGACCCGGAACAATTTACCGTAGCTATTATCCGACATAATTACTCATCCTTACGAAGGGTGAGGTCAGGACTGTCTTCGCGTTTCATTCCCATGACGTGGTAACCGGCATCCACATGATGGTTCTCGCCAGTGACGCCTGATGACAGGTCGCTTAGGAAATAAACAGCTGCACCACCGACTTCTTCAATAGTGATATTTCGGCCCATTGGTGAATTAAGCTCGTTCCATTTAAGAATATAACGAAAGTCACCAATGCCAGAGGCGGCCAGTGTTTTAATGGGACCTGCTGAAATGCTGTTGACGCGAATATTTTTTGGTCCAAGATCGCGGGCCAGATATTTAACACTGGCTTCAAGCGCGGCTTTGGCAACACCCATGACATTATAATGAGGGATCACTTTTTCAGCACCGTAGTAACTGAGTGTGATCATACTGCCACCCTCAGTCATCAGTTTTTCGGCGCGCTGGGCAATGGCGGTAAAGGAATAGCAGGAAATATTCATGCTTCTGGTAAAGTTACCCTGAGTGGTGTCCACATAGCGGCCAGTGAGTTCATGTTTATCAGAATAGGCGATCGCATGGACAAGAAAGTCAAGTTTGCCCCATTCCTTTTCCAGCGCGGTAAAAACCGCGTCAATGGAATCCACATCAGTAACGTCGCACGGCAGAACAATATTTGATCCAACGCTTTCCGCGAGCGGACGCACGCGCTTTTCGAGCTGTTCACCCTGATAAGTGAACGCAAGCTCGGCACCTTCCTCCGCTGCTTTTTTGGCTATACCCCATGCGATAGAACGGTTATTGGCCGCCCCCATGATGATACCGCGTTTCCCTGAAAGAAGCCCTTTTTTTTCACTCATTTCTTATTCCTCTGGGTATTTGTCCCAAAATTCTTTCATTGGTAAATTATCTTGTATCGATGTAACCACATCCTACACAATTTGCGCTCAAATTCAATCACTTGGCTCATTTTTTTCTAATTTAACCAGCCGTTGGTGATAAAGGGTGGCATTGATCTCGGCCCCCATGATAAATCCAACGCTGAGGAAATAGAAAAACATCAGCGCAATCATTGCACCAGCAAGGCTGCCGTAGGTAACATCATAATTGCCGAAATACTTAAGGTAAATCGAGAAACCATTGGCAACAACCATCCATAAAATGATGGCGGCAATAGCACCTGGCGCCACAGGGCCAGCTACTTTTAAGCTGCGTGGCCTAAGGACAAAATAAGCCAGACAAAGTGCACCAAAAATAAGCCCGAAACTGATGGAAAGTCGGATGATATTCCAGAGAAAGTTCCAGTCCGCATTGATGGGACTGTATTTGATGATCGCTTTCCAGATCACCGGACCAAAAACGAGCGCGGTCATGCCAAGAATGATGCTGCTGGCGGATAGGATTACAAGCACGAGCCCTTCTGCGCGGCGACGAAGGTAGGGACGTCTAGTAACCGAGGAATAGGCCCTGACAATAGCGAGCCTCGCGGCATCAATAGCCGAGGACGAAACCCAAAGCGCACCGATAATACTAAATGTCATGATGCCTTTGCCGGAGGTGGATACCATCTTTTCTATTGGCCCACGAAGCACGACTGCGACGTCATGGGGCATGTTTTCAAACATCGCCGCAAGGGCGTCGGTGCCAGCGGTCGACTGTCCAAACGTTCCCGCTAGGGAAACTAGAAAAATGATAAAGGGAAAAAGCGCAAGCATACCAAGAAAGGCAAGGTGACCTGCCATAACCATGCCGTCATGCTTATTAAAGTTTGCAATCGTTGTTATTAAAAATTTTGCAAAACTAATTGTTCTTTTCATTTATTGCAGATGCCCACGAATGGTTTGAATATCATCTTCTTTAGTCTTACTCGACCATTTTTTGATGTTTTTTTCAAGATCAGAATCCAGTTTTTCTGGAAGCATAATCATTAGCTTGACCACTTGATCGCCAGCTTTCTTGCTTTTTGGGTCTGTGGCTCCCTTACCCTTAAGGCGCATTTGCTTTCCTGAGCTGGAGTTTTTTGGGATGGTTAGTGCTATTTTTCCGGAAATTGTCGGCACTGTAACTTTGCCACCAAGAATGGCCTCCTCAAGCGTGATGGGAAGGTCCATATGGATGTTATTGTCTTTCATTGTAAAGTACGGATGCTTTTTGATATGCACTTCGATCAACGCGTCGCCGTTCGGGCCGCCGCCAACACCGGACCGACCTTGACCTTTTAGTCTTATTTGTTGGCCATCTTTAACATTAACAGGGGTCTTGATGTTAAGGGTCTTGCCACTTTCAAGTTTGACTTGTTTTTTACTACCAAGGACTGCATCGAGAAAATCAATGCTAATTTTATAGGTTCTGTCTTCGCCTCGTTTTCTTGCCTTTGGTCGTTGGGTGCGCGTACGGCCGCCACCAAACAGGCTTGAGAATAAATCTTCTGCATCAAAGCCTGCACCAAAGCCATGAAAGCCACCAGCGCCGCCAGCGCTTGCATATGGGTTACCACCTGCACCGGCATTTTGCCGGTAGCCAGCAAAGCCTTTCTCAGAACCATCAGGATTAATCTCGCCGCGGTCATATCGCGCTTTCATTTTTTCGTCAGAAAGCAGCGCATAGGCGGCGGAAACTTCTTTAAATTTCTCGGCCACCTCGTCGTCACCGGGGTTTTGATCCGGGTGAAGTTTCATTGCTAACTTGCGATATGTTTTTTTTAAATCGGCCTGGCTTGTGTTTTTATCGACGCCAAGGACTGTATATGGATCTCTCATATTTTCATTCTTACTTTTAACAAACTATATGGTCAATATAGTTAGCTGTTGACGATTTTCCAAGAGCCATCTGGTTGGCGGCAAGCGGTGCCGTAAGCTGTTTCCGGTTCTCCGGCGATGGTCACTGTTTGTTGATATTCACGGCAATACTGACCGTCGTTATTTGTATAGGAAGGTTGTGGCGTTATTGATCCGCTATTACCACTATCCGGGTTGTGCCACTGTGCGGCACTTCCCGAAACGCCGGTTTCAAGGGCACTTTGGGTAGTCTGATACATTTTTTGTTGGTCAGCTTCATCAAGTTGGCGGCCGATTTCCCGACCAACATAAGCACCCGCGAGTGTACCAATAGCGATACCGACGCCGCTATCGCCAGAAACCTCACTGCCAATGAGAGCACCTCCGATAGCGCCAAGCAGGGTGCCGCTATCTTCTTTGGTACATGAAATCATCGTCAGCGACAAAGCAGAAATCAATGCAATATTTGCTATAGAATTTGATTTTGACACTATATTATCCTTTAGCTTGATCTATAGATATTCTCTATTATATACCATATAGTTAATAATGAAATAAAGCATTACAAGGTTGGAATGATTATGCAAGATCCCTTTGAAAGATTTGCTGAGTGGTTTGAAGAAGCTCATAAGCAAGAAGATATGGCCGAAGCCATGTCAATTGCCACCGTTGATGAACATGGACGACCTTCTGTCCGTATGGTGCTTCTAAAGGATCACGGGCCGGAAGGATTTACATTTTACACTAACCTTTCGAGCCGTAAGGGGCGCGAAATAGCGGGCAATCCCAATATGGCCTTTTGTTTCCATTGGAAAAGTATGGCCCGTCAAATCCGTATCGAGGGTGAAGTCAGCCCGGTCAGTGACGAGGAAGCGGACGCCTATTTCGCCTCACGTGCTAAAGATAGTCAAATCGGGGCCTGGGCATCAAAGCAAAGCCAACCCATGGAAGGGCGATTTGAATTTGAAGCGCGAATTCTTAAATATACCACCAAATTTGGCTTGGGCGCGGTGCCACGACCAGAATTCTGGTCGGGGTTTCGCTTAAATCCAAGACGAATTGAATTTTGGCAAGATCGCAAATTCCGGCTTCATGACCGACATATTTATGTACGCAATGAACGGGGAGGGTGGGATACAGACACCCTATATCCGTAATGAAAAATGGCATCGAAAAGTCAGAAGCAGAGAAGCTCTTAAAACGGGCGACAACCGCGTCCGTTAGCGTCGCTGTCGCGCTTATTGTTTTAAAAACTTGGGGGTATATGGAAAGCGGGTCGGTGGCAATATTCGGCACATTGCTTGATAGCGTGATGGATAGTTTGTCATCGCTAATTATTTTTGCGGCCGTACGTTTTTCAATGGTACCAGCCGACGAGGATCACCGCTTTGGTCATGGCAAGGCCGAAGCAATAGCCGGACTAATACAGGCGTTCGTCATCACCGCTACATCTGTATTTCTTATGTATGAAGTGGTGGATAAAATCCTTAATCCACAAAATATCCGCAAAACTGAATTGGGTATCGGTATAATTGTCGCATCCATATTTCTGACGGTTCTACTGGTGCTTTATCAAAAGTACGTGACCAAAAGAACGGGTTCCGTCGCCATTGAAGCCGATGAAATGCATTATTCTGGTGACATTCTCCTTAATATTGGCGTTGCGGTATCGCTTGTACTCGGTGGGTATTTTGATGTGACCTATGCTGATCCACTTTTTGGGGCGATTGCCTGTCTCTACCTTCTCCATAGTGCTTATCAAGTGTTTATCGCCAGCACAGACGTGCTGATGGACAAGGAAATGAACGATGAGGAGAGACAGAAAATAGAAGACATTATTCGCTCTCATAGTGAAGTTGTTGGCATTCACGAGCTGCGTACTCGCCGCTCTGGGCTCAACGTTTTTATTCAGTTCCATATGGAACTCGAAGAAGGTATAAGCCTTAAAAAAGCACACACGATTTCTGATCAGGTGGAAAATAAGATTATGGAAATCTACACCAATGCAGAGGTATTTATCCATGCGGACCCTTATGATGACAGCACGGATGGAGCAGTGTAATGATTAAAATATTCGGAATTAAAAACTGCGATACCATGAAGAAGGCTTTCAAATGGCTGGATGCAAATGGACTTGAGTATACATTTCATGATTACCGCAAGGACGGCATCAATGAACCGATGGTCAAAACGTTTGTTGATCAACTTGGACTTGATCTGGTTCTAAATACGCGCGGCACCACATGGCGCAAACTGCCCGAAGATATCAAAGCCAACCTTGATGAGGGCGGTGCAATCAAATTGCTCTGCGAAAATGAAGCAATGATAAAGAGACCAATTTTCGATCTGGGGGAAAGTTATGCAATTGGATTTTCTCGCAAAGACCAAGAAGTACTGGAAGATAAACTGCTAAAATAACTATTTATTATTCTGGTATCTATGTTACTATTAAGAATAGTTATTAATAACAGGGTAAAAAATGACAAATCAATCAGATAGCAGGAAGACAATCGTACTGACCGGAGCAAGCCGTGGTATTGGTCATGCGACAGTAAAACGCTTTTCCAGCGCGGGTTGGCGGGTGATAACCTGTTCACGTCATCCTGTTTCAGAACATTGTCCGTGGGAAGCGGGACCCGAAGATCATGTCGTAATTGATCTGGGTGATCCTGTCAGCCGCATAGACGGCATTAAAGAAATTAAAAGCCGACTTGGCGGCGGGCCATTAAATGCCCTTGTTAACAATGCCGGCATCTCTCCCAAGGGCGACAACGGAGAACGGCTTAATACGCAAAATACCAAAGAAGAAGACTGGAAAAAGGTTTTCGAAGTTAACTTTTTCGCCCCCATTCTTTTGGCGCGAGGCCTTTACGATGAACTGGCGCTTGCGAAGGGCGCCGTTGTCAATGTCACATCGATCGCGGGTGGACGGGTTCATCCTTTTGCCGGTTCGGCCTACGCCACATCCAAAGCGGCGCTGGCATCACTGACCCGTGAAATGGCTGCGGATTTCGGCCCTGACGGCATTCGCGTCAATGCCATCGCCCCCGGCGAAATTGATACGGCAATATTATCACCGGGGACAGAAGATATGATCGCGGACATCCCCATGAGACGGCTTGGCACCCCCGAAGAGGTGGCCAAGACCATCTATTATCTGTGCACGGAAATGTCCGATTATGTGACCGGCTCAGAAATCCACATTAACGGCGGCCAACACGTCTAATACTCACCACACGCTTGATCAAGGTAATGATTTAGGCTCGGTCGTGCGGTGGTTTAGCGGTGGATAATAAAGCGCCATTAATGATCCAATAAGCATCAGAACACAGCCGATCAACGCCTTGGAACTAAGCATTTCTTGCAGGAATAAATAACCCGCGCCAGCAGCAAAAACAGCCTCCGTATTAAAAATGAGTGCCGCTTGTGACGGTGGTGTGATTTTTTGGCCGTAAATCTGAATTGTGTAGCCGATGGCAATGGCGATGACGCCGCTGATCGCGATATAGCTCCATTCCAGTGCAGACGAAATCAAAAGACGCTCGTCCGTAATGATTGCGGCAATAAGATTGAGCAGTCCACATACAATAAACTGCCTGATCGCGAAGGCAATGGGATGATGACGGTGAGAAAACTGGTCAATGACAATGAGATGGGCACCCCAGCAAAAAGCACTGACCAATATGAAGAAATCACCGCGTTGCATCGTTAGCCCGTCCATTCCCGACAGAAGATAAAGACCAACGCAGGCGATCAGAATTGCCAACCATATTTTATTGTTATATCGGTGGCCGACACAGATGCCAATCAGTGGCACAAAAACAATATAAAGACCGGTGATAAAACCCGTGTTTGAAACCGTCGTATGTTTGATACCAACCTGTTGAAAGGCGACCGCGACGAACATGATGGAACCCGCCACTATGGTGCTTAAAAGCATGTGGCGCTTATCGGAGCTTTCCATTATGGAAATGTTGCCGCGCCGGATATAGCGTATCGGGATTAGGCACAAGGCTGCGAGGAAAAAGCGCAGGGCGTTAAAAATAAACGGGTCCATGATATCCATGGCAAGTTTTTGAATAACAAAACTGCTGCCCCAAACGGCTGCGGTGAGTAGTAATAATAAATTTGACTGTATGAGTGTCATGGCAACATTCCTTACCAATTAACATTTTTGGGTCATTAAAAATATTCGGACCGATATTACGAATGTGGCCGGAGTATGCCTGCTTAATTTAAATAATCAAGCCCAATATCAATGGCGGGTGCTGATTGTGTGATACGGCCAACAGAAATATAATCAACGCCGGTTTCAGCGATCTCTTTTATGGTTTCAAGCGTGACACCGCCGGATGCTTCCAGTTTGACTTTATCGCCAAAGTCCGCAACAGCAGCGCGCAGCATTTCAAGGGACATATTGTCAAGCAGAAGTCGGTCCGCGCCAGCCGCGACGGCCTCTGCGGCTTGTTCGAGCGTATCACATTCAACGGTGATGCCAATAGTGCTGGCGGACGTGCCGTAATTTTTTGCGGCTTCAACAGCATTTTTTACCGATCCAACGCTGGCGATATGGTTGTCTTTGATCAAGATACCATCATCAAGGCGCATACGGTGGTTCATTGCCCCGCCCATTTTCGCTGCATATTTGGCAAGCTTACGCATCATCGGAATGGTTTTTCGAGTATCTAGAAGACGGCAGTTTGTATGTTCAATTTCACTCACATACTGCCGGGTCAGCGTCGCAATACCAGATAAATGTTGCAATACGTTAAGCGCAGAGCGTTCAGCAGTAAGTATGTTTCTCGCGTTTCCTTCAAGGCGCATCAGCGTATTGCCTGCGGTCACTTCAACGCCGTCCTGGACAAGCATTTCAACTGTGATGGCGGGATCGACCGTGTGGATAATCCGCTCCGCAATATCAATACCGGCAATGACCATCGTTTCACGGGCATTCATTTCCGCTTTTAAAACTGCATCGGCTGGGATGGTAGCGAGGGTCGTAAGATCACCCGATCCGATATCTTCATCAAGAACGTTGCGGATAAAATGTCTAAGTTCTTCCCTAAAAAGTGGCATTCTAAAAGGCTCGACCAGATTTTGGTGGCCTGTTTGATGCTACAGATGGTGACATTTCGAGCATTTTATTAAGCGGTGCCAGTGCCTTGATCCGGGTGATTTCATCCACTTCAATTTGCGGCTCAAGAGTATTGAGGCACTTGTAAAGCTTTTCAATCGTATTCAATGCCATATACGGGCATTGGTTGCAGTTACAATTGCCATCTGCGCCGGGGGCGCCAATGAATGTTTTATGAGGGGCACTTTTTTGCATTTGATGGATGATACCGGGTTCAGTGGCGACCAGGAATTTTTCAGCCGGATTATCAAGAACAAATTTCAGGATTGATGATGTTGACCCCACATGATCAGCATGGCGCAGGATATGTTCAGGACATTCCGGGTGCGCCGTAACGGGTGCGTCCGGGTGCTCGGCTTTTAATTTGATCAGTTCTTTTTCAGAAAATCGCTCATGGACAATGCAGCTGCCGGGCCAGAATATCATTTCACGGCCGGTTTTCTTCGATAAGTAGGCACCGAGGTGACGGTCCGGTGCCATCATGATTTTTTGATCTTTTGGAAGCTGATTAAGAATATGTTCGGCGTTAGAAGACGTAACAATAATATCTGACATCGCCTTAACAGCGGCCGAGCAATTAATGTAAGTAAGACAAAGATGTTCCGGATATTTTTCGCGGAATTTGGCAAATTCATCAGGCGGGCAGCTGTCTTCAAGTGAACACCCTGCGTCCATATCCGGAAGCACCACGGTTTTTTCGGGGCTGAGGATTTTGGCAACTTCCGCCATAAAGCGCACACCGCAAAAAACAATGACATCAGCGTCCGTAGCTGCGGCCTTACGGGACAGATCAAGACTATCACCGACAAAGTCAGCAAGGTCCTGAATTTCTGGGTCCTGATAATAATGAGCAAGGATCACCGCATTTTTTTCTTTACGCAGACGCTTAATTTCACTGAGGAGCTCAACTTTGGGCAAACTCGCGCTCGCCTTTAAGGGTATAGACATTATTTTAACTCTATTGTCACAATTGCTTAATTCCTATGTAAGACGTCACGCCCATTCTTTCAAGCATAATAAAGCAAATTCGAACTTGTCTGGTTAGTCATAAGCTGCGTAAACGGCGGGGCTGCCATGCATTATAATTGATTTGCATTTGCGCAGAAATGCCCTAACTATAAAAATACGATGAAATGAACGAGTGAACAACCATGACAGAACATGACGAGAGAACGGTAAAATACAGCGTTGCCAGACGTTTTATTGTCAAGCTCGGCATTATCGCCCATGGTTACGGCCCGTCAGCAGCACGGCTCGAAAGTTATTTGACGCAGGTGATTGAAGCGCTCGGCTATCACGGTGTCTTCCGCTCAACCCGCTCTGAAATCATGTATGCCTTTTGGAAAGATGATCCCATGGATCAGATTGTCCATGTTGAGAAGGTCGAAAAAGGAGCATTTAATATGGCGAAGCTCGCGCGGGTTGGTGAGCTGGTCGAATCTGTGGTTGATGGTGGCATTTCCCTTGACGATTCCTACTCACTGCTTCATGAAATTGATGAACTGCCAAACCCGTGGGGTCCGTTTGCCAAGGCGGTCAGTTTTCTGTTTATCGGCGTTGGCTTTTCCGGTCTTATGTCCGGTTATATGTGGGATATATTGCTGGCGGGCGGGCTGGCACTGATCGTCTACACGAATGTCTATTTAGCTCACCGATTTTCTGGCCGGTTTTTGGAACTGCTGCCGTTTTCAAGCGCTTATACTATCGGCGTGCTTGCTGCGACCGTAAAAATATTTCTTCCGGACATAAATGTTTCGGTGGTCGTGCTGGCGGCAATCATCCCAATTATTCCCGGCTTTACCGTCGCCGCGGGTATCGTTGAAATTGTCAGTGATCATGTGGTCTCGGGAAGTGCAAATCTTATCGCCGGTGTGATTTATTTGCTCAAGCAGTTCTTCGGCGCTTGGTTTGGATTGGCGACCGTTGGTCTTCTTTGGTCGGGAAGTCCGGTGGCCGCAGTGCCGGTGGA
>CAXBLS010000070.1:0-17031 GCA_963976585.1 uncultured Kordiimonadaceae bacterium | reverse complement strand
AAAAGCAACAGCGCGTGAAAAAGTTTTTTTAGCGACACTCCCCCTCACCCAATTATGATCCAGCACCATCACAAACCTATCCAAATATAATCCAAACCCAGGCGCGTGATAGATCTTTCGGGTGCTTCGGTGGTGGTAAGTCGGTTCTGACTTAAGACCCGCACCGCCGTGTAGGTGCCGGTAGCCTAAGCGCAAGCGCCGGCGCTTGAGGCTGGAATAAAGAAAGCAAAGCGGGTGATAGGTTTTTGGGATTTTGATCCTGTTGAAATGAGGGAGATGTGATTAGACACTCTCCGCTCCGAACTCAGCGTCCGAACTTGGCTCTGAATTGCCCGAACTGTCCGAACTGCCCGAACTGCCCGAACTAATTTTAATTGCTTTTCTTTCCAAGTCTATAATCATTGGTAGATTGGACCTAACGGCTTTTCCCGTCACAACAGCATGGTATTGTTTCAGGTTTGGTAGAGTTTGCACGAGATCTTTTCCAATATAATTACCCAGAAAGGCAAAACTTGTTTCGTCAAAAGCTTGAAAGCAAATCACTGTATTGCATTGCGTTAGAATAGTTTTAGAAACGTTTGCAGTTCTTTGAGCGATCACGAGCATACCTATTCCGTGTTTCCGTCCTTGCAATGCGATCTGCCCCATTTTGTTCACCAAAGCTTTACTATCAAAACTGTTGACTCCTAAAAAACTAGTTTCAGGAACAATCGTATGAGCCTCTTCTAAAACAAGAGCTATCTTTATAGCATCATCTTGATCATATTTTTTCTTTGCGAAATCAAAAATGCTAGCAAACAGTATTTCGGTAGATTCAATGACCTTTTCAGTGTTACTCATCGTCGGCAGCTCTACAATCCCAATACTTTTTTCTCCTGCAAAAAAATCCGCCAAATTGTCCGTGTTGTCTAAAACGACAGCTTCTTTTCCGAGAATATTCAACTCTTTTTTCCATTCCCCAGTAAAGTCAACACAGATGACTTTCGTGTCAATTAGCAATTGACTAATAATTTCGCGGACGAGAAAGGATTTTCCAGATCCTGTCACTCCCAAAACTGCAGAATGATGACTTACTGCTTCAGACAGATTAAATATTGAAGGTAGCGTGGTCCCAGGGATAGTACCTAGTTTAAATTCTGGGTATTCATACGGCATCACCTTAATGTCAGATGTATCGGCTTTAAAGATTGGCGTATTAATTGCCGGAACCCACCCAAATTTCTGAAATGATAATTCTTCATTACACCATTCACCTAATTGAATCGCTTCCCCTTCGATAAACCCCATCTCATTTCTTTGTTCTAAACTTTCCTTCGCCGTTGTCCCGTTAATAACCTGATAAAACAGCCGTTTAGGTCCACTTTTTAATTCAATTAAATCGCCCTCTTGCAGATCATCAACCTTTTTTGAGTACTCGAACTTAATCTTTCCAATTTTAGACCCTTCAATTATTATCCCCACAAACCTATCTATGTTCATTTTTTTTTCGAATTTTTTGCAATCTTGTTCATCAGAAATTTTATATACAGTGTTTTTTTCTAGCACTGCTGTGGATTTTTCGATCGTGCCCAATTGAAGAATCTTTGCCCATTTTTCTTGGTTGAGCAAATAAGTATCAAAAACTATACCTGTTATCGTTTTATCTGTGTCTTGCATCGAGTACCTGAACATAACAATGTCAAATTTTAGAATGCCTTTTCTGTCATCAAACAGTTTCACAAGAAATATTTTCTTGGATTGTACTCCAAATATTTCACCGATAGCATTTTTACCTCTTTCGCTTTGTGCCCCAGAAAACGTACTGCTTATTTTCTTAGGATTTATGATCACAACAAAAAACCACAAAATGAAAAGTATCAGAGTGTAGGTAGTTTGTATGGAGTAGTAGGTGAGCAGAAAGTAGATGAATACACAACTGTATAAAACTTTGCCTTGTCCAACGAGTACAGCGCAGCTTCTTAGAAACTCTGAAACTTTATTCTTTAAATTATCAGGACTTTTATTTGAATCAGAAAGCGCCATAGAAATGATAGAAGCAACAAGTATGACCGATAAGAATGCCACAAATGCCCACCAAAATACTAAATTTTCAAACCCATTATGTATGGCAAGAAAAACAAGTAACAGTGGCACGACGTTCGTAATCACATTTTTAGGGGATGAATAATATGGTTCTATAAAGAGCATAGAAAAAAGAACCATAAATATTCCAGAATAGAACCACATATTTTTGGTTTCCGTGCTCGGCAATAGGCTACCGGTAAAAAACCAATTAAGTAGAATGAAAACTACTGTGAATGTGATTAATAGTATAAATCTATTGTGAAGGTTCCCCCAAATTAGACTTAATCCTGCTCTTGACTTCTCCGGCTTCATTATGTTGCCTTAACTTTAGTTTCATTAATAATTCGTCTATTTATTTTCTTTTTCCAAGCAAGTTGTTTTGGAGATAAATTTCTTTTCCTACGGGTTTCCATTAGAAAGTCGAATTCCTTTTCGCTATAGATATACCCCAACTTGTATGCGTGGATAATCAAGTCTTCATTAGCATTCGCTTCGATATCTTCCATTATTCTTCTTAGCCCAGCAAACAGATTGCCAGTGTCAATTTCTATGAATTGTTTAACGCAAACATTGCCAACATAAGTTTTGTTGCCATTCAACTCGTTCTCTATATAACACAGTTCCTTGATTTCTTTACCACACGGACACTCGTCCCAATCATCATCCAAGTGCACTCCTATTAATACCCATTCTTTTTTTGCTTTATTAAAATAATTAGATTCAGATAATGGCAATATATGTGCTTTTAAGTTTTCAAAATTATGTCCCATATCAACCCCCTTTAAAATAGAACTATACTCTATTCTATACATTATGGCGAGTCGTAATATTTTTTATCAACCTTAAATACACATGCAGTGTAAAAACTTTAAAATAGGAGTGCAACAGAAATAGAAAAACCAATCACCCGCTCTCCTCTCTCAGTCCAACCTCAAGCACCGGCGCCTCCGGCTTAGGCTTACGGCACCTACAACACGAGGCGCGTCAAGGCCAGTTCCGACTTACAAAGAGCGATCCATTCATAACTCGAGGAATGTGCCTGGGTTTGGATTATAATCAGGGAGGATTGTGTGGTTTCTTGGATCACAATTGGCGCAAGTTTCGCCGCCCTAACGCCCCACTATAACACAACTAAAACCCCGCAAAAATTCCCCTACCCCATTGAAGCAAAACAACACCCTCTCTGCAGCGGCAATACTGAATTTGAGGGAGCAAAACAATATCGCATTTTACCAATTCCATATTTTCGAGCGTCAAAAGAGAATTCTTTTATTCAAACAGAAGGTCCGATCCTTACAACAAATATATATATAATGATCGATACTTAAATTTTGGGGTAAATTCGACAAACCCAACCCGTAGTGGATTTGCGATGTATAACGTGATAGGCGGGAAAAAAGATACAAGTGGAACGATCAACACGTCTTACGCCTTTAATCAACAATGGGGCTGAGCTGCACTTATAAGATATAAAAAATTGCTGCCGCTGGTAACAGATAGACCAATCATTAAGAATGAAGGCGCTTCGAGCAATTTCATTGCAAATATTGGAGCATCTTATCGCTTTTAGAATTATTAAAAAAATAAGTGAAAGCAATTATATTTAAATATAATTTAATCCAGTTGATTTACCAAAACGTAAAGAGTGTACCTTAACAGAAACAACCTATTGATCAGGAGTTCGGACATGATCCGCAAAACTATTCTTAAACTAGCTGCTATTACCGCAATCAGCTTTAGCATGATTGCGCCTACTGTCGCACAGATGAAAAGTGACATCGTTGACACGGCTGTCGCCGCTGGTTCCTTTAATACACTCGTGGCCGCTGTACAAGCAGCCGGCCTTGTCGACACTTTAAAAAGTGACGGGCCGTTTACCGTATTTGCCCCCACCGATGCAGCGTTTGCCGCATTGCCAGCAGGGACGGTAGAAAGCCTACTTAAACCTGAGAATAAAGATACACTTGTTAAAATTCTGACATATCATGTTGTATCAGGCAAAGTGATGTCGGCTGATATTGCCGGTAAAACATTGAGCCCCGCAACCGTAGAAGGAAGTACGGTCAATATTAACGCCACAAATGGAGTTATGATAGACGGTGCCAATGTTGTCACAGCAGACATTGAAACAAGCAACGGCGTAATACACGTCATTGATAAAGTTATTATGCCTAATTGATAGCCCTCCCCTACTATTCATTAAGCATAATTAGCATGGCCCGCACCGGGCCATGCTATTCTATTTAAACAATGTCTCAATTGGTATATGGCGAACAACAATGATAAAAGTATTTTATGATGATAGATGCCCTTTATGCAGCAAAGAAATTGATTATTATAAAAGAATAGCTCCCTCTACCGTTATTGTATGGTGTGGTATAAGCCAACATATTAGCGTACTTGAAAAGAACGACATTTCATATCTTGAAAGTTTAAAAATTCTTCATGTGATAAATACAGAAGGTAAACTTTACCGTGGTGTTGATGCCTTTATTCTGATTTGGCAGCATATCATTGGCTGGAGATGGTTTGCAAAGGTCGTGAAACTCCCCCTAATTTACCATGTGAGCAAAGCTCTATATAGTATTTTTGCTCACTGGCGTTTTAATCGATTAACCCATTGTAGGATAGGGCATCAAAATGAACATCTTAAATAATGAGTGAAATCGGCAATATCATAAAAGTTTGCAACTCTATGCAACAGAATTATCAATATGAATTGGTGGAGCAGGAGGGTAAAAATTTTGCGGATGGTTTTAATCCTCATTTTACCCCTAAAGAAATGTTGTCAATGGGTGTTTTCGAGGGAAAATATTTAAACAGTTGCACAGAAGAATATCCAAGCAACTGGTTTGAAACTGCTATTTTAAGCGATAAGCCCAACCCATCTATCAATTATTTCGCTATAAAAAGTCGTCAGCCCTTAGGTACTTGGCGCCAAAAAGGATGGATCATGGTTGATGATCCTCGTGGATGGTTTGAATGGTATTGCCGTTATTATCGGGGGCGGCGCCATAGCGGTATGGATCAAATACAAATTAAACGCTGGCGTGGGTTTTCCCGTCATGCGGGGCAGATTAGAGCAAACTGTGAACCGGGAGACATATGGTGCCGCCCGCGTCAACGTCAAGCCCTGCTCCAATGGGCTCATGACCCGTTTATTTAAAGCGACACATGAACTAAAATCATAAAAAGGTATTTTAAGAATGAAATTCAATGGCCAAAAAGACTATAATCATAAAGGACGTTTGCCAAAAACCGGGGTGATCATTACCAATCTGGGTACGCCGGATGCACCCGAACCACAAGCCTTAAGAAGGTATTTAAAGGAATTTTTAAGTGACCCTCGTGTTGTTGAAGTGCCACGCCTGATTTGGTGGTTCATTCTAAATTTGGTTATCGTTCCCCTTAGATCAAGGTCATCTGCCAAAAATTACAAAAAAGTGTGGACCAGTGATGGCTCACCGTTACTTGATATAACCCTGCGACAAGCGACAGCACTGCAAACGAAGGTTGATCAAGAGTATGGCATAAATAAAGTTATTGTTGCGGGGGCGATGCGATATGGCAACCCGACCATAAAAAGTATTCTTCAATCTTTTACAAAAGAAAATGTTCGAAATATCGTCGTCTTACCATTGTACCCACAATATTGTGCCGCGACCAATGGATCAACTTTTGATGCCTTCGCTAAGGAACTGCAACAATATCGATGGATACCAGAATTTAAATTTATAAGTGGATATCATTTGAAACCGTCCTATATCGATGCAATGGCCAATTCAATTTCTGATTACATTGGTACTAAGGGGATGCCGGACATTTTGTTGTTTTCTTATCATGGCATTCCTCAAAAATATCTCGACCGAGGCGATCCATATTACTGTTTCTGTGTCCAAACAACGCGGTTGATTCAGCAAAAATTAAAATTGGAAGATGATAAAGTCATAACGACGTTTCAATCGCGTTTTGGTAAAGAACAATGGCTACAGCCTTACACCGATAAAACATTACAATCATTGCCGACACAAAACATCAAAAATGTCGCCGTGGTATGCCCAGGATTTTCGTCTGATTGCCTTGAAACATTAGAGGAAATCAAAATAGAAAACAAAGAATATTTTATCGACGCCGGTGGTGAGAACTATGATTACATTACCTGCCTTAACGATAACCCCGATCATATAAATATGATGTATGACCTTATTGAAGAAAATTTACCCAATCAATATGAAAATATAACGTCACACAACATAAAGTAATTTGGCATTTACTTTTAAACGGCAGTTTTATTGAATGCTATCATTTTAACCTCAAAAGCGATACTATCTATCACCCGCTCTCCTCTCTTTGTCCAGCCTCAAGCGCCGGCGCCTCCGGCTTACGGCACCTTCACATTTAAGCGCGCCGACACGCCGGGGCCGACTAACCCAAAATGAAGCGCCCGATAGACTTATAACGCGCCTTGGTTGGATCATAACTGGCGCAGGTTTCGCCGCTTTAGTCCGACTAACTCCGCACTAATTCCCCACTCTTACGCAACTAAAACCCCGCAAAAGTTCCCCTACCCCATTGAAACAAAACAAAAAGGCCGATGCTGCGGCAATGCTGAAAGTGAAGAGTGAAGGTGAATATATAATATACTGACATATATTATATAGATGGCAGGGTAAAAAACGCGGGTAAAATTTGCTTGCAATTATTGTGACCCCGGTTTTTAGTTTGTGGGTATTTGGCGGGATGTCAGCGGGGGCTTGCGTATTTTGCTTTTCACCATTCAAAAAACCGCTACAGTGAGGCCATAAAAATAAGGGAGATTGACATGAAGACCATATTATTGGCGGCGGTGCTTGGGGCGCTGCTTAGCGTGCCTGCATTGGCGCAAAACCCGATTACCGATAATCATTTGAACGCACAAGTGGCGGGTTATAAGGCGGCGTTTACGTGTTCCGGAGTTTTTAACGGTGGCAAATCGGTGGAACAGATTAACCGTGAGGAGCTTAAAGGGATTTATCCGGCCTACCGCGAAGCATTGGCGAGCATGGCGGATGCGGTCGTCGATAGAGACGAAAAATATGTGTCTGTTTCCTATAGCGATGTTATGCCGCCGCGCTTTGTGGTGTGGCGTGATCATTTGGGCTGTGTGCAGATGCCGATTGGCTCAACGCTTGCTGACCGTGAGCATATGCCGGTGATTGATATTGAAAAACCAATGGCGGCGGATGCGAACTGGCCGATTGGCAATGAGGTTGGCGGGTTTGATAACGCAAAGCTAAACGAAATTATTCATAATGCCTTTGATAGCGAGACGTACGGCAAAGGGACCTATACTACGGCGGTGCTGGTGACGACGCCGGACCGGTTGCTGGGGGAAGAATACCGAGACGGGTTTGATATGCATACGTCCCACCGCACATGGTCGGTGGCAAAATCCATTGCCGCCACGGTCATTGGTGCGGCGGTTGATGACGGCATTGTTGATGTGAAGGCGGAAAATCAGGTGCCTGAATGGCAGCGACCGGGCGATCCGCGCGGCAAAATCACCCTTGAAAATTTGCTTAATATGGGTAGCGGGCTTCATCACCGACGGGCCGGAAACCGCACCGATGATGTTTATTTTGGTGGTGCGTTGATGAGTGATAAGGCGGCCGGTATATCGCTTGAGGCGAAGCCGGGTACGCGCTGGAAATATGCCAATAATGATACCATGCTGGCGGTGCGGTCATTACGGGCGGCCATTGGTGACCGTCAGGCTTACATGGAATATCCGTTTAAGGAAGTGCTTTATAAAATTGGCATGCTTGATACCAAGCTTGAGACCGACTGGGACGGTAATTTTATTATGTCGTCGCAGGTGTGGACCACGGCCCGGGATCTTGGCCGGTTGGGGATTTTACACCTTAACCGGGGCATGTGGCAGGGGGAGCGGATCCTGCCGGAAAACTGGCTTGAATATGTATCGACGCCAGCAAAGAGCGAGCCATCGCGGGGCGCGGGATATGGGGCCCAGTGGTGGTTATACCCGCAGTCAAAATATCCGGAGCTTCCGGCTGATATGATTGTCGCCAATGGCAATCGCGGCCAGCGCATCATTGTGATCCCCGACCGGAATATCGTTATCGTCCGGCGCGGTCATGATGACAGCTCGGTGGCCAGTTTTGATATTGTTGCCTTTACGAGAGATGTGTTGGCGGCTTTGGAGTAAGGGTAGTTTTTTAGTATAGCCTCAGGCGCCGGCGCTTGCGCTTAGGCTAACGGCACTGATACGCTTGTGCTTACCAGCAGCCAGTTCCAACTTGGTAGGAGCTTTCTATTTCATAGGCTGAAGTGCGTGCCTTGGTTGGATCGTATTTGGTGCGGGGCTTTTTGGTGCGGGGCTTTGTTTTTAACAAGCTATTGCTTGTTTTGGTCTTTGATGGCTTGTGCTTTTTTCTCGGCGGCGGCGGCGCGGGTTTCGTTCATATTGATGGCGATGTGTTGTTCACCGCGGGTTTTGGCGAGGTCGATTTGTTTTTGACGTTCTGCTGAGCGCAGTTTCTTTTCTTCGGATGTATCATCGTAGCAGCGCGGGCAGCAGACGCCTTTGATATAGTGATCCGATTTTTTGTCCTCTTCGGTGATTGGCCAGCGGCATCCAAAACATTGATCATACGACCCTTCTTCAAGGCCATGTTTGATGGAGACGCGGTTATCAAAAACAAAGCATTCCCCTTCCCACATACTCTCTTCTTTTGGCACCTCTTCGAGATATTTTAAGATACCGCCTTCAAGGTGGTAGACATCTTCATATCCTTGTTCTTTCATATAGGCGGTTGATTTTTCGCAGCGAATGCCGCCGGTGCAGAACATGGCGACTTTGGGTTTGTTGAGCACATTATGATTGCGCTTCACCCAGGCAGGAAAGTCACGGAAATTTGTGGTTTTGGGGTCAATCGCCCCTTTGAAGGTGCCAATTTCCACTTCATAATCATTGCGCGTATCCACAAGGACCACATCAGGATCGCTGATCAGATCATTCCAGTTTTCCGGCTTGACGTAACTGCCGACGATTTTCTGCGGATCGGTGCCGGGGACGCCCATGGTGACGATTTCTTTCTTTAGCCGCACTTTCATACGCAGAAACGGCATCTCCTCTGCCCAGCTTTCCTTATGATTTAAATCAGCAAATTCTGCCATCCCATGCAAATGTGCCAGCAAAGCACGGATGCCGTCCTCGGTTCCGGCCACGGTGCCATTGATCCCCTCACTCGCGAGCAATAGCGTGCCCTTAATCCCATGACCATCACACACTTTCTGGATCGGTTCCTGCAACGCCTGATAGTCAGGCAAGGTCACAAATTTATAAAGGGCGGCAACAAGGAAATTTGACATCACATTTGTCTCTTAAAGTCATAAATAATGTTGGATCAATTGTTTATAGATCAACATTCACGGCTTTTACGTTTATGCCATTTTCCTTGAGGCCTTTGAGCCATAATTTGGCTTCAGCGACATCATGTGGAGCGGCTTGAACGCCAGGGGCCAGTCTGTTTTCCATGAGGGCGTTGACGGCTTGGGCAACTGTGTAAGACACAGTGTTGGCCATGGCGGTCTGCCAGCCGCTGCCTTTAGCATCAACGGTCAGGGACGCGTCCCATGTTTCGCCGTCTGCTGCTTTTGAGGACAGGGCCACATAAAGAAGAACGCGGTCTTCTTCGCCTTCGTCGTATTGATGTTCGGCCCACAGTTTATCGGACAGGTCGCGAAGGCCGTCGGGTGTGATATTTTCAAGAGCGGTGAAGATATCTTTCCACGCGGTTTTCCAGCCCGCCATTCTTAGGGTGCCGCGCACGAAGTTACGCAGGTTGCTTTCACCGTCAAGGCCGTATTCGGCAATGAAAGGAAGGCTGTTGCGGTTGGCGTAGGCTTCAAACATTTCACCGTGAATGGGAAGTTCTGATACGGCCTCCCATGCGGTCGGGATTTCGGTTTCTACGCCGTCCTTTACAAGCTGTGCCGGATTGGTCAGGGCGCTGAGCACGCCAAGCGGGGTCCAGCTGAATTTATAAGTAAATGGTGTTTCCTGAACCGGGAAGCCACCGCAGTAAGAAACGAAATCGATCTCGTTACCCTTTCCGAGCACGCCGGCTTTACGGGCTTCATCGACCAGCACATGGGTAAGAAGATGATCAATCCCCGGATCAAGGCCCACTTCATTGACCAAGGAAAGCCCCTTGGCTGTTGCGGCATCATCAAGCGCTTTCATTTTATCATCAAGGTAACTTGATGTCACAAGATGGCAATCTTCTTCGATGGCAATTTTCGCCATTTGAACATGAAATGCGGTCGGCAGCATGGAAACGACAATGTCGCCTTTATTTAAGGCACCACGGAAATTTGTGATCGAAGCCTCATCACCGAGATCAAGCTTTCGAACATTAAGGGTCGCACCGGGCGCAACATGGCTTGCCAGTTCGTGGGCATGGTCCAGAACCATATCCCAAACTGTGGCTTCGCCCCATTTGTTGGCGAGAGAGACAAGGCCAGGGCCAGACGCGAGGCCAGCACCGATCCAATGAATTGCGGGTTTTACTGAGGACATAGAACTTCCTTTTTAAATTAACTATTTTCCATACGGGCGACAGCTTCATCGAAGCAGGCTTTGGCGGAGCGCCATGGTTGTTCGTTATTGCGGTTATTGAGCACTTTAAGATGCGGCAACATCAATTCTGCAAATTCTTCGCTGCTTTCACGGGGCAGTAATGAAGGGAGGTTATCAATAGCAATCAGATCAACGGATTTACCGCCCTCACCGTCAATTTTGATATAAGCCTTATCCCATGAGGTTGGTTCATTATAAATCGGAACAGGATTAAAGTCGCTGAACGGGTCGCAACCAACGTCGGTTACAATTGAAAGACGGGCGCTTGCTTTTAAGTCTTCCTTGCGAATGAAAGGTGACCCTTTGCTTTTGATGAAGGCGCAGTTGATCATAATGTCATGATCCGCAACGGCGTCACGGTCGATATCAATGGTGTCTTCCCAGTCCCAGCGGGTAATTTCCGCGCCGTGACGTTCATAAATTTCGGCGGCGCCATGACCGCAGCGGCCACCAGCACCAATGATCAACACTTTTGGCTTTTTAACACCTTCACCAAGCTTGGCGATGGTCGCGTCAAGAAGATCAGCATTTTCAAATGGCTGCAACGTCTCATCAAGATAGCTTGCGCCCCCTGACTGCGTGCTAAACCAATGAAGAAGCGAAAGAGCCGCACCCATATAACCAGCACGGTAACCAAAAGCCACATAACGCACACCATTTTCACGTGTCATATATTCAATATCGAGCAGGTCTGCGCCGCCCTTAACAAAACGGGTCAGCATTTCTTTCCAGCCGGTTTGCTCTTTATAGGCGTGGGCAAACAGAATATGCGGATTTTTAATCACCGCCGGTTCATCCGGAAGTTCTTTAAGACCAAGAATAAGCGCGTCCGCAGGCGGCTGCGTCCAGCCCCCGGCGTCAACCATCTGACAGCCCACCGCTTCATATTCGCTATCATCAATAATGCGGTTATCCGAGCGTTCAACCACAACATTGTAGCCTTCTTCCATCAGCTCTTTCGCACCTGCGGCAAGAAGCGGGGTTCTCCGTTCGGTCGGGCGAGATTCGCTACGAAGCCAAATGGTTTTTATTTCACTGTTATTTGTCATTAATGTCATCCACCAAGATTGTCTAAAATACACTTAATAAAGACTATTTATACCCGTGTAAAGCGTAGCAAACACCAGATTTGAACAAATATACAATAAACTGCATTTCGCTTGATGTAGGTCAATGCTAGACGTGACAGCGCCAGCTATTTTACCGAGCATGGATAAATGCAACCGTCCACCAAAGGATATCATGATGGCGAAACAGGATGCTGAAAAATATACTGATCCGGGCTGTGCGTATTGCCCGCCCAAAGTTCGCGCCTGCCGACAAGGAGAAAGCCTGCAGCGCGGCCCCGGCTATTGCCCGTCAAAGATGGCGTCAGATGAAGTCAGCCACGCCCGCGAGCAATATAATGATCCGGAAACATTGAAAATAGCGCAAGAATCCGCACGGGTAGAATCCGAAGGATACTGCAAATGGACCCGGGTTGAAGAAGTTTGCCAGTTCGCCAAGAAAATGGGGTACCAGAAAATCGGCATAGCCACCTGTATCAGTTTTGTTGATCACGCCAAAACATTAAGCGCGATCCTTGAAAGCCACGGATTTGATGTGGCGTCCGCCGCCTGCAAAAACGGCAGTGTCGCCAAAGAAGATATCGGCCTTCGTGATGATGAGAAAATAAGGCCCGGCGGCCATGAAAGCATGTGCAATCCGATCTCGCAGGCAGAGCTTCTTAATTCGGCGGGCTGCGAATTTAATGTGGTTCTCGGACTTTGTGTCGGTCACGACAGCCTGTTTTTTAAACATTCACAAGGACTTGCAACGACTCTGGTCGCCAAAGACAGGGTTCTTGCCCATAATCCCGTTGGTGCCCTCAATCTTGCCGATAGTTATTTCAGCCGTGTCTGGGGCCCGGAAAAACCCGAAAAAGATCAGAAGCTTCCCATGCAAGGGCGCAAGAATTAGTGGTTTGCCTTTATTCGCAGTAAGGTATACAATGCGCCTTATAAAAATAAATATATAAAGAGGCTTCGGATGATTATAGGGAAAAAGAGACCTTCCAAGTTTGCATCATTGGTACTGGGGATATCAATGCTGGCTGGACTTGTGGTTTTGGTGATGCTGTTTGGTGCATCCATGGGATTATGGGAGCCAATTGACGGCTTCAGATATTACCGCGGTTGGTACCAAAATATCGGCTACACCGTGTGCGGACTTTCCGTGATTTGCCTTATTTACCTGATGGCCAAGAAAAAACTGATTGGCAAAAAGAAGGCTGTGTTGTCGCTGCTGATCGGCTTGGCTATTTTATGGCCTATGGTTTCATCACTGGTCACAGAAAGCGTCAGCTATCCACCGATCCATGACATCACAACAGACACCGTTAATCCGCCGCAATTCATCACTTTAACCGATGACCGCCCAGGAGCAGCAAACACGCTTGTTTACGGTGGTCCGGAAATCGCCGCCCAGCAAATCGAAGCCTTCCCGGATATTAAACCGATCATGAGCACACTTAGCGCTGATGAGGCCTACGCCAAAGCACTTGCGGTTGGTGAAGCTATGGGATGGGAAATCATTGGTGCGGACCCCGCGACACACCGCTTTGAGGGCACCGCCAGAACCCCCTATTTCAAATTTGTGGATGACACGGTTGTGGTGGTTTCCGAAATGCCGACCGGCAGCCGCATCGATGTCAGGAGCGTATCGCGCATCGGCCGCGGTGACATTGGTGTCAACGCCCTGAGAATTAGAGAGTTCATAAAATTATTTAATGAATAATTTTTATGTCTTGTTTTTGCCGTAAAAAAGGGTGAAAACAGGACTATGAACGCGTTTATTTTCAAATCAGTAGACTATGACCCGAAGGCGCAGACCATTGCGCTTGGCTATGCTTATGCGGATGGGCCCGCCTTTACAGAAGTTATCCACTTTCCCGGGGCCAAGGCTGCGCTAAATGACGCGGAGCGTGAAGCGCTCGAAGCCGCCATGCGTGGGCTTCATATGGCGGCGGGGATCAGTTATTACAAGGCCTACTGCCCCAAGGATATCCGCGTTGAAAATCACGCGTTGACCAAAGAAGAGGCTGATTTCTTTTTTAAATTTTACCGCCACGGCCTTGGTGAATTTTCGGTGGAAAATGATATTGACCTGAGCGGGATTATCCGCTTTCCGGTGACGTCCAATCATCATTTAAAACCAAGCGATCTTGCGCTGGAAAGTAAATGCGTGGTCCCGATCGGTGGCGGCAAGGACAGCATCGTATCACTGGAAGCACTGCGCCGCGCGGGCCGACCCCTGCGGATGATTGCCATCAATGCCGGAAAGCCCATATTGGATGTCATGGACATGGCGGGCCAAGATTTATCTGACGATGCCATCCATATCAAACGGACCCTTGATCCGAAATTATTCGCGCTTAATGATGACGGTGTTATGAACGGCCATGTGCCGATCACCGGAATTTTATCCTTTATCATGGCCTGCGGGGCCGTGCTTTACGGTTACGACAGCGTGGTTATGTCCAACGAAGGATCGGCAAGCGAAGGCAACATGCAGTTTGGCGGCATTGAAGTGAACCACCAATATAGCAAATCGCTTGAATTTGAGCTTGATTTTGAAAATTTCATCCAAAAAACCGCACTGGCAAATTTCAAGTATTTCTCGCTACTACGTCCGTTAAACGAAACCGGTATAGCGGCGCTGTTTTCGAAACAGGAAAAATATTTTGACGTTTTCAAAAGCTGTAACCGCAATTTTCACATCGACGAAGGCGTGCGTAAATATGGCTGGTGCTGCAATTGCCCCAAATGCCAGTTTGTCTTCCTCGCCCTGTCGCCTTTTATCCCGCGCGAAAAACTGATTAGTATTTTTGGTAAAAATATGCTTGCCGACGAAACACAGGAAGACGGCTTTCGTGAGCTATGCGGCCTTAAGGGCCATAAACCGTTTGAATGCGTCGGTGAAATTGAAGAATGTCAGATGATCATGAAAACACTGACCACCACCGAATGGGCCAATGATGTGCTGGTTAAAAAATTATCGACCGAGCTTGATATAGACGCGAAGAACGCAGACGCGCTTGAACGATCGGCACTTTCATTCAAATATGACCATAATATTCCCGCAGCGTTTCTGGAGCATTTAAATGCATTTATCAGACCTTGAACATAAACGCATCGCCATATGGGGTATGGGACTTGAAGGGCGTGCCACGCTCGGTTTTTTAAATCACCATTTTCCTCATAAAGACATTCTGATCATCAACCGCGACTGGCCGGAAGATGTTGACCATTTTATTTTTGAAAAAGATATCGAAAATCACTTAAACGATTTTGACGTGGTGATTAAATCCCCCGGTGTCAGTTTCTACCATGATGCGGTCGCAAAAATGCAGGACCGCGGTATTGAAATCACATCCGCGACCAATATATGGTTTGCGCTGCCAAAGTTCGGCAAAGTGATCGCCATCACCGGAAGCAACGGCAAAAGCACCACAAGCACCCTCACCCATCACATCCTGAAAAAACTCGGGTTAAATGCGGAGCTTGGCGGCAATATCGGCACGCCGCTTCTGTCATTACCGCTCGACGCGGATTATTATGTGGTGGAGCTTTCCAGTTACCAGACATGCGATCTTAAATATGCGCCGGAGATTGCGGTGCTTTTAAACCTGCACCCAGAACATATCCAATGGCATAAAAGCCACGACCAATATTATCAGGACAAGCGTAATCTGCTAAGGCTCGGCGCAGCGGTCAATATCGTCAACGCCGATGAACCACGGCTCGCGGACACGCAAAACAAACTATGCTTTAACGCCCGCGATAAAATTCATTTCGAAAACGGTGTGATCTATAACGGTGATATGCCCGTTGGCGGGACCACAGACTTTCCTTTGCTCGGCGAACATAATCTCGAAAATCTCTGCGCCGCCCTAACCATTACCACAGAACTTGGCTTGGTTCTCACTGAATGTCTGAAAGCGAGCTTTTCCTGCCCCGGCCTGCCACATCGCTTGCAGATTGTCGGGCCAATTGACGGCATCACTTATGTAAACGACAGCATTTCCACCGATCCGGAAGCGACCATCGCCGCGCTCAAAGCACTATCCGGCAAAAAAATCGCCCTTATCCTTGGCGGCCAAGACAGACAGCAGGATTTTGGCGCGCTTTGTACGCTTATAGACACAACAGACACCGTCAGCGCCATCTGCGCCTATGAAACCGGACCAAGGCTTTATGATCAGATCACCAGCCCCCATAAACAGATGGCCCGCGACCTCGAAGACGCTGTGAAGATCGCCAGAGAAAAAATGAGTGGTGACGGCTATATCCTACTGTCCCCCGCCTCCCCCAGCTACGACGCCTTCCGCGATTTCGTTGATCGCGGCGATCAGTTTTTGAAATTGGCGAAAAGCTAACTGGCTCACTCCGTATTGGTCAAAATAGCCAAGCAACTTAAATTAAATAGGTTTGTTTCACAAGGACATCTATCCCTATTGATCATAAATTTGACATTTTTCTGCTGGTCGTGCATCATTTTAAAATGTTTTATGAAGGGGGAATTTTCGTCAAAAATCTAGTGTATCTGATCCCTTTGATCTGAGATAAATATATAAAAGATAAAGAATTAATAATGGTATATTTAGTGACCATAGTATTATCAGCGGCATTCTCGTTACTGACCCTTTTCTATACCAGGAAAATTGTCCTATCGTATATTCTAACAATGATTTTAAGCAATTTTATTATTTTTGTAGTTGATTATGTTACTTTGGGATATGTGGATGGGTGGGTGTATCTAGGTATGATTATCCTAAGTGCTTGTCTTGTTGTAGGCTGTATAATTGGGCATATATTTTGGAATTTGCTGTTAAGAAACAAATAGATCACATACGAGATCGCGATCAAAGGGGTCAGATACACCTGATTTTCCCCTGTTAGAGGTTAGTGTGACAGTTTACCCCATTGGAACGTTGAAACTTATTTCTTAAGCTTAAGAAATCCTATCCGGGCCTTCCGTCGGCGCGTGGTTTTATAACCACTGGAATGGCGCGGATCAGGAACATCAGGTACGCCAGCACCCAACAGACGCCGGATATAAACAGAAATTCGCTGTAATAATCAATGAACAGAATCGGTGCCAAAATTCGTGAAATGGCGGCGATGTTGATGAGCATGAAGTAAAAAGTGATCATGCCTTCGTTATTCATCGGCAGTCCCGAATGACCGATTAGGGCGCGGGTCATGACGCCCAATGTGAGTGAGCCAGCGGCACCGATGCTAAAGGCATGGTAGGACAGCACCATAAAGCCATCATCATAAAAATTG
>CAXBLS010000069.1:0-17100 GCA_963976585.1 uncultured Kordiimonadaceae bacterium | reverse complement strand
ATTTTCTCCGTGCGTTATCAGTCCGCACAGGAATTTTCTATCCCCCCTTTTATCCAAATCGGGGACATCTAGTACCTGGCTCGCACCAACGGTTAAAATATCGGAGACGGCATCGACTAAAATACCCAGAATACGCCCCTCTACGGCGACTATAATCATGACATGCAGCGGGCTTGTTTCGGTTTTTCCAAGTCCAAATCGGCACCGCATATCAAAAATGGGAACGATCACGCCGCGCAAATTGAGCACACCCAGCACATATTCCGGGGAATTTGGTAAGGGTGTTACAGGAACCCAACCCTTGATCTCTCGGATATATATAATATCCACACCATATTCTTCTTCACCAATTGTGAAGGAAACAAACTGTTTCATATCCTCAATCGTATCGGCATCTGCATCTGCTGCACTTGCCAAATCTATATTGGTGAGGTCATTTTCATTAAGTGACATATCTTGTTGTTCAATCGTCATTTGCTTCTCCAGTTCTAAATAGATTCTCTCGTCAGCATCAAATAATCACGCCCGTTTAACGTCTTGTTCAACTATCATCGATTTTTCAATAATGGCATTTGTTAACTTGTCACCACCACGTCGTGCTCGGTCCATTTCTTCAAGGCCGTCAATATCGACGATCAAACAGACCTGACCGTTGCCTAGGATCGTCGCAGCAGACACGCCGTCAATATGCTGGTAATTTGATTCCAGCGACTTAATCACAACCTGTTGCTGGCCAACCAGATGGTCAACAATAATACCGGCGTGATTGGAACTATCCGTTTCAACGATCACTACAAGGGCCTCAGATGGATCAGTTATTGAATTTGAAATACCTAAAAGCTCACCTGCGGGAATGAGGGGAATATATTCCCCCCTAATTCGTACGACTTGTGTGTTACCGAACAGGGTCATTAATTCTGATTTATCCGGGCGAATACTTTCAACAATACTATTTACCGGGATAACATATTTCTGATCACCAATACCGATGATCATTCCATCAAGTACGGCCAATGTCAGTGGTAAAGATAATGTAAATTTAGAGCCTTTACCGGTTTCAGATTGAACCGAGATACGCCCACCAAGGTTAATGATGTTTTTACGAACCACATCCATACCAACACCACGACCGGATACATTGGTAACCTGTTCTGCTGTGGAAAATCCAGGGTGAAAAATAAGGTTGTCAATTTCTTCATCGGATAAGTCATCTGACTCTATAATATTTTTTTCCAAGGCTTTTTTAAGCACAACTTCTCTATTAATGCCGGCTCCGTCATCAGAAATTTCAATGACAATCCGGCCACCTCTATGTTCTGCACTAAGACAAATGATACCTTCAGGATCTTTACCGTTTTTTTCACGCACATCCGGCATCTCTAATCCATGATCAAGCGAATTTCTAATCATATGCGTTAATGGGTCTGCGATCTCTTCAATCACCGTTTTATCGACTTCGGTCGCTTCCCCTATCATGACCAACTTTACTTTTTTCTTCAACTGACCGCTCAAATCACGGACCAATCTGGGCATTCTGGAAAATACCGACTTCACAGGCTGCATACGAATTGCCATTACATTTTCTTGTAATTCGCGGGAGTGTGATGCGAGCTCTTCCATCCCGGAAACCAGCCGCATATTTTTCGATGTATCGACCTCTTCCAAATCCTGAGTTAGCATTGCTTGCGTTATTACAAGTTCTCCAACCATATTGACCAGCTTATCAATCCGTTCAAGGTCAACACGGATTGATGTGGCTTTTATCGGTGCTTTTGTTGCAGATTGCACCTGATTGGCGACCCCTGCTTTTTTAGAACCCTTTTGATCCTTTTCACCAACTTTCGATCCCTGGATTATTTCTACCAAAGACTCTTCAATTGATGTTGCACCTGGTTTACTTTCATTTCCCTCAACAAGGGAAATATCAAGTTTGCAATCATCCTCTACAAACTCAAACACTTCTCTAATTTCATCAATCCCTTCTTCGGAAGAAATCTTAATATCCCATGAGAGGTAGCTATCTTCCGGTTCTATACTATGAAGATTTGGAAGATTGGACAGATCAATATTAACCTCCACATCCCCTAATGTTTTTAGTTCTCTTATTAGAAGTATTGGTTCATTGGCATTTCTAAAAACTTCAGGATTGGGAGAAAATGAAATTGCATATTCTTTTATTCCTCCAGCATCTGGTTTCTCCAGTTCTTCTACTTCTTCGGTTTTTTCTGTTGCATTCACTTGCTCCTGATTAAGTAGTTTTTCCAATTCACTCTTGGCCTGTGCGCCAAAATCCTCTCCTAAATCTTCGTTGTTTTGCGCCGCTTCGATTAAATCAGATAAGACATCACTGGCACTGAATAGTGTTTTTGTAACATTCTCATTAATGGAAATTTCACCGTTACGTAACTTATCCAGCAAGGCTTCAAATATATGTGAAAAGTCAACCAGATTATTAAATTGGAAAGCACCTGCTCCCGCTTTAATGGAGTGGACCGCTCTGAATATAGCGTTGAGCGTTTCATCATCAGAATTACCCGACTGCAAATCAGATAAATACTGTTCCATGCCAGACATCAATTCTTCGCATTCATTAAAGAATACAGATATTAATTGTGCAAACGGTTCTTCGGCGGTCATTTCGTTCCCCAATTTCTATTTTAATATTTTTTTTCCATTATCACGGGCATACTTTGGCCACAACTTTCAATAGTTTTTCCGGTACAAAAGGTTTGATAATCCAACCAGTAGCACCGGCGGCCTTACCTTCCTGTTTTATTCCATCGCCAGATTCTGTCGTGAGTATCAAGATCGGCATAGACCGATAAGAACCATCGGATCTAACATGCTTGATAAGTTCTATACCGTTCATTCCCGGCATATTGATATCGGTAATAATAAGATCGATCGGGTTATCTTTTAATTTTGCCAACCCATCATTTCCATCTACAGCGAGGGTCACATCATATCCTGCTCCCAATAGGGTAAAATTTATCATGTCGCGCATTGTCTTTGAATCATCAACCGCCAGAATTTGCTTAGTCATTAATAACTACTCCATTTATCATATTCTTTTTCCAAACCAATATCCTTCAAAGCTTCAACCATTTCATCGGAAGCATTTATCAGCTTTAATCCTTCATTATTCTTTGAGATCTCTTGATCAGCGACAACAAGCAACTGTATGCAAGGAGACAGAATCCGATCCACTTTTTCACCATCTATGGTAATTTTTCCGTAACTATCTGCCGCTTCAACCAATTGCGCCTTAAGTTTTCCAGCGGTTATTAAATCCATTACAGAATCAAGAATTATTGTTTGTTCAATCGTACCCATATATAAGTCCCCAATTAGACTGCCAGTAGGAGCCAATTATTAAGGTAGAGACAAATAAGCGATATCAATAAGTTAATAATAAGCATGTTTAGTAAATTATTTAACAAACTTAATAATAACATGATTAATATTTAATTAATTTGTATCTTTTATTTATTTGGAGATTTTTATTTAGGGTATACATTTATTTAATAGCTTTAATTTTATCGAGATATTAGACCAACTTAGTAAAAAAAACCGTATGATATCCATTTTTTTATTTTTTAAATCTTCTGTTCTGATCTGTCGTACATTGATCATTTGCATCTATCTCAACGTCCGCTTTGGGTCGAAAACAGACAGTCACGCATGATATCAAAAAGCTCCTTTATGATAAGATTCCACACAACAATAGATTTCCACCTGGTTTTTTGGGCCAGGATAGCGAAGGTTTGATGCCCAATAAATGCATTGATTTTACGAATAAAACTAGGCATAAGATTTTAAATCAAAACCAGTTCTTCTTGGAAAAGGATCTAAATAAATGACAGTAAAAGTATGCGCTTTGGGTGATTTTTTCCTCGCGCCGGAACTTTTTCCTGAAATACTAAAAAGATACTGCGGTGACGAGATCGAGTTTGCCGTACATAAGATGCCGCCCGGCCCCATGATTTCGGGTGAACATGGCGACGCTATACGAGAATATTCGGGAAATGAAGATCAGGTTATTGAATGGGCAAAAGACGCGGATGCAGTGCTGGTTCATATTGCCCCTGTCAGCCGCCGTGTGATTGATGCACTACCAAACTTAAAATTCATCGGAGTGGGACGTGGGGGTCCTGTTAATGTGGATCAGGCCGCCGCTGCTGAAAGAAATATTGTTTTAGCAAATGCACCGGGAAGAAACGCAGGGGCGGTTGCCGAATTTACTGTTGGCGCGATAATAAGTACAAGCCGTGAAATCGCTATGGGAACCATGGAGATGAAGGCCAATGAATGGTCAAGAGTTCATTATCATTATGAAAATACCGGTTTAGAGCTTTCAGAAATGACCATCGGGCTCATCGGATATGCGCATATCGGCAGAATAGTCGGTCGCCTTCTTTGCGCTTTTGGGGCAAAGGTCATATTTTTTGACCCCTATCAGGACCAAACGGAAGAAGACAAAAAACGCGGAATTCTTAAAGTTGGTCTTGACGAATTATGTCGTTCCAGTGATACGGTCTCGCTTCATACACGGCTGACGGATGAAACCGCCAGCATGTGCGATGGTGATTTCTTTTCAAAGTTAAAACCTGGCTGCATTCTGATAAACACGGCGCGCGGAGAACTTGTTGATCAAAAAGCGTTGTTAGAACATTTAATTTCAGGTTCAGTTGGAGCGGCGTTTCTTGATACGTTCAACCCCGAGCCACCACAAAGTGATGATCCATTAATTCATCACCCAAAAGTCTTTACAACCCCGCATATTGCGGGCGCATCCAAAACATCGGCACATATTGCTGTAAATGTAATATCAAAAGCTTTGTCCGAGTGGATAAATGATAATAGATAAATCTTAAGGATCAATAATGACACATAAAGACACAACCGAAACAAGGCAATCCATCATTGACGCCTGCCTTTGGATGAATAGTTCCGGTCTAAATCAGGGAACGTCAGGAAACATAAGCATTCGCACTGATGAAGGTATTTTGATTACGCCGAGTAGTTTGCCTTATGAAGACACAAGTCCCGAGGATATTATGTTGCTGCCCGGCGATGGATTATCCGGCGAAGCGGTTGGTCATCACCGCCCCTCTTCCGAATGGAAGTTCCATGCTGACATATATAACGAGCGAGATGATATTCATTCTGTCGTTCATACTCATTCTACCTATGCAACCGCGCTTTCAATGTTGCGCCGGGACATTCCAAGTGTGCACTATATGATCGGTGTTTTCGGTGGAGATAGTATTCGTTGCGCCGATTACGCCCATTATGGTAGTCAGGAACTATCAGAAAATGCACTTGTTGCCTTAAAAGACCGGACAGGATGTTTGTTGGGAACCCACGGCATGATTGCGTGCGGCGGAGATCTAAAACAGGCGTTATGGAGGGCGGGTGAACTTGAAGCACTTTGTCAGCAATATCATCTTGCTTGTCAGCTCGGAGAGCCACATGTTCTAACGGCCCAGCAAATGGTTGAAGTGAGAGAACGAATGAAAACCGGCTATGGAGTGTGGCCGAAGAAAGATTGATGTTAAAAAGGTGAATAAAATGGTCGTGAAAGAAATAATCCGAGTTGGAAATGGACAAATGCCAACAGTTGGTATGGGGCTTTGGAAGCTTGAGAAAGATCTGGCGGCCAAGGCCGTACGAGACGGCATTGAAATGGGTTATCGACATTTGGATAGCGCAACCGATTATGCAAACGAAGCCGAAGTTGGTGACGGCATCACTCAGGCACTTAATGAAGGGCTTTGCACCCGTAAAGAGCTATGGGTCACTTCAAAGTTATGGAATACAGACCACAGGCGCGAACATGTGCGTCCCGCGCTTTTAAAAACATTGAGCGATCTACAGGTTGATTATCTGGATCTTTATCTAATCCATTTTCCGATTGCCTTAAAGCATGTTCCTCACAACCAAATCTATCCTGCCGACTGGATTTATGATTTAGAGGCAGAGACGCCAAAGATGGAATTGGATAACGTCCCTATTTCAGAAACCTGGGCGGCGATGGAAGAATTGGTGGAAGAAGGCCTTGTACGTAATATTGGCGTTTGTAATTTCCCCACTGCTCTCATACATGATTTGCTTACTTACGCAAAAATAAAACCGGCCGCTGTACAAGTAGAAGTTCACCCATATCTAACCCAAGAAAGATTACTACGCCTTTGCCATGATCGGGATATTGCCGTCACGGCCTTCTCACCGCTTGGTGCGCTTTCCTATGTTCCGCTTAATATGGCAAAAGCCGCTGATACTGTACTCGATGAACCCGTTGTCCGCGCTGCCGCCGACAGACTTGGAAAAACACCTGCCCAAATAGTGTTGCGGTGGGGCATTCAGCGCCATGTCGCAATTATTCCAAAATCTTCAAATCCAAAGCGGCAGTTGGAAAATTTACAACTGTTTGACTTTTCTCTTAATGATCAGGAAATGGCCGATATCAGCGCGTTAAACCGAAATCAGCGATTTAACGACCCTGGTGAATTCTGTGAACGAGCTTTTGGAACCTTTCACCCAATTTATGACTGATCAAGAAAAAATCTACTGAAGTCATGAATTCCACAGGGGCATCATTGCTTTTATGATTTGGGCGTATTTTAAATATAGCTCATCATAGATGATCATTTGATCCGGATCAGGATCAATAAGGTCCGGCTTGCTGATTTGGCTAATGGCGTGCTCAAGGTCTCTATAAATACCTGCAGCGGTTCCAGCCATTAATGCGGAACCGCGCGCACACAATTCCTCTTCATTCGATATTAATATGGGAAGGCCAATACAGTTTGCGATTATTTCTGCCCAGAATGGACTACGCGCCCCACCGCCAGCGAGGAAAAGTCGTTCCGGCTTATGATCTTTCAGGCAATCTTTTATCGATAATGCCACCCCTTCATAGACTGCTCGAGTCATAGCAAGCGGCGTCGTTGTTTCATTAATTCCAGTAAATTGAGCCCGCGCGCCCGGAGAATAAAAAGGAGCTCTTTCTCCTGACGACGAGATATAGGGATGATAAATTAATCCATCGCAACCAGCAGGAACCGACCGTAATTCTACTTCAATATCCGCGAAGTTTCGATCTTTATGCAAAAGAGCATATATCCAATCAATATTCGGGGTCGCCGCCATTGTTGCCGACACCGTGATAATCCGAGACGGCATAACATGAATTTCTGTTCCCGACCTAGCTGTTGTATCTGCTTCAACAAAATCGGATACAACAATACTGCATCCTGTTGTCCCCAAGATGACACACGCATCACCGATATTAAAAGCTCCGCATCCAGCAGCAGTTGAAGCGACATCAAAAGCACCAGCGGCTACCGGCATTCCTTGCGGTAAGCCTGTGACGTCAGATGCTTTTTTAGTAATAATTCCGGCAATTTCCGCAGGCTTGAATGATTGAGAAACGAGAGAAATCCTTTTTCCGATACCAAGAAGGTCAAACAATTCGGTCGTCGGCGCTCGCTTTTTTATGTCCAGTAACGATGTGGACATATCGGTGATATCCGTGCCGACGACATCGGTTAATTTAAAGCGGATCCAATCTTTGCAAAACAAAATCTTATGTGCTCGGTCAAGTTGTTTAGGATTATTGTCCTCAAGCCAGCGTATCAAAACACTGGTCGCACCGGGAAAAAGGCTAGATCCTGTGATTTTACGAACCGTTTCGTTCATGGCAGGTTCTTTTACAAGCTCTTCTACGAGCTGCTCAGCTCTACTGTCATTCCAAAGAATAGCCGGGCCTATGGGTTGATTATTATCGTCAATCAACCACAATCCTTCCCCCTGCCCGGAAACCGCAGCAGACGCAATCACTGAGCCGGGCTCCATTTTAACTACGACATCCTTAATGGTTTGCGCGACATCGTCCCATAATTCATCCATATCAATTTCTGAACGACTTTCGTCACCATATAGCCTAACATCTCGCCAGGACGAAAAGACAGATTGTCCCTGAATATCAAAAAGGACAGCTTTTATCCGGGACGTTCCAAGGTCAACACCAAGCAGATAATTGCGGGTCATTTATTCCTCGGATTCTCGTGGTATTAATACAGGATTTCCATACTCGTCCAAGGCAGGCCCCTTGAATTTAGGCAAGCCGGTGGCAATGGCTAATATACCAAAAACAATGATCAACATTGGGTACCAGCAGTAAGGGGTTATTTCGAGCGGAGAAAGACCCGCGAGCGCAGCCGCCGTTAGCAATTGCCCACCGTATGGAACCAAGCCTTGAAATCCGCAGGAAAATATATCCAATAAACTCGCTGTGCGTCTTGGATCAATTTGAAATTGGTGATTAAGGTCCTTGGCAATGGGTCCAGCCGAAACAATTGCAATTGTATTATTGGCCGTAGCCAAATCAAGAAAACTAACCAAGCTTGCAATGCTAAACTCAGCACCCTTTCGGGATTTAACATTTTTGGTAATCGTTGCCATAAGCCAGTCCACACCGCCGTAAGCCTTCATCAAAGCAACGATACCACCTATAATTAAAGCGATAACGGCAAGGTCTTCCATCCAACCCATGCCGGTTTGGATACTTTTAAACAAGCCGAGCAGATTGAAAGTACCGGTCGAAAGACCAACAATACATGCGGCGCTGATGCCGATACCTAAAACTGTTATGACATTTAAACCAAATAATGCAGACGCTATAATCAGAAGATAAGGCAGTATGAGCCAAAAATTATAAGAACCAAGTTCGAGACCCGCCTGGGCATTAAAATCCACAAACATCAGAACTGCGACCGTAAGTAATGCCGCAGGTATAGCAATAATAAGATTGGCTCTAAATTTGTCTTTTAATCTTACGCCTTGGGTGCGGGTGGCTGCGATCGTTGTGTCCGATATAAACGAAAGATTATCGCCAAACAATGCGCCGCCAATGACTATTCCAATAGCCAATGGCGGTGGAATTCCTATTTTTTCAGCTAGGCCTATGCCGATAGGAACGATGGCTGTAATCGTTCCCATGGACGTTCCCATTGCAAATGATATAAAACAAGAAATTATGAATAGGCCAGGTAAAAGAAAACTTGTCGGTACAAACCTTAAGGCCCAATTGACGGTCGCGTCCCGGGCTCCAATATCTATCGTAAGAGAATAGAACGCACCTGCCATAAGAAAAATAACAACCAAAAGAATGATTGTTTTCTCACCGCCACCAGCACAGAATATATCCACTTTCTCACCAAGAGGTATTTTTCGATCTTTTGGATTAAGTATTAAAGCGTAACCCGCTGTGATCATAAAAGCGACCAATATGGGCATTGCCGCAAAGTCTCTGGCTATAAACCCTGACACAACAACGAGGACAACAAACAGCAATATCGGCGTCAATCCCAGAAAATTTCCATGTTTATAATCGCTCATTCTACTCTCCACATTATAAACTAAACATGGGCGAACATTCTTACATTGTCAAAGAAAAATAGTGAACTATTTTTTGACTGCAAAGGGAGTATTAAAATGCATCAAACAATCGGAAAATTACGTCAAACTTCAATTAATTTGACTGTCCGCTTTGGGTTATGTTCTCAAGTGATCAACGCAACATTTTACTCTATAATAGATTAGATTGAGCGATTATTATGAGTTAATGCTACCTCTCGTAGATATTACCTTTCCATGACAGGACAATGGTTATTTTACGCTAAAACTAACCGACCCCATATTTTGCGCTTCAAGACGCACATGAATTCCAGGTACAATCGCTTGGGCTGCGGTTGCGGCTCCTGCCAAAACAGTCCACCCTGCTTCTAATCTGCTTCCTTCATCAGCGGCAAGTTGAGCCGCACCGACCAGCGCGCGTGCCGGATTGCCAAGTATTGCAGCTGTGGAGCCTATTTGAACCGGACGCCCGTCGAAACTCATGATCATTCCTAAGTTGGTTATATCCAGATCAGGCTTTACCCACGGGCCTACAATTAAAGCTGAAGTTGATGAGTTATCGGCAACAACGTCTTCTAAATTAAATTTGAAGTTTTCATAACGGCTGTCGATCACCTCGAGTGCAGGAGCGATAGCCTCTACGCTTAACATAGCCTGAGCCGGGCTGACATAGCCTTCGATCGGCTTGTTGAGTAAAAACGCAATTTCCGGCTCAACACGCGGATGAACAAAATTTCGAAGGTCAATTTCACCACCATCAGCAACGAACATCTTATCAGTCACACGCCCCCAGATCATTTCATCAAGACCCATCTGGATCATTTTTGCACGTGATGTGAAGCCCATTTTGACACCCACCTGCTTTTCACCACGGTCTATACGTAGCTGTAGCGAGCGACGTTGCACTTCATATGCCTGCTCAAGGTTCATTTCATTTCCGGTTTCAGATAACTGCGGGATTGCCGTCGCTGTCTTCGCAGCAGTGTCAACGATTTCTGCGACAGTATCCAAATCTATTTCGTGTGCAGCACTCACGCCACTTCTCCTTCTTTATTTTTTAAAATATCAAGCGCAACATCAACAATCATATCTTCCTGACCGCCGACCATTTTTCGCCCGCCAAGTTCAACGAGAATTTCACGGACATCAAGGCCATAAGTCTCGGCCGCTGTCTCCGCATGACGCATGAAAGAGCTATAAACACCAGCATAGCCAAGACTTAAGGTTTCCCGGTCTACTCTTACCGGACGGTCTTGGAGAGGACGCACCAAGTTTTCAGCAGCGTCCATCAATTTATAAAGATCACAACCATGTTTCCAACCCATGCGGGTTGCCACAGCGATAAACACTTCCAGCGGCGCGTTCCCTGCGCCTGCGCCCATACCAGTTAAAGATGCGTCTACACGAATAGCGCCATTTTGAACGGCGACTATGCTGTTTGCTACACCGAGGCTTAAATTATGATGGGCGTGTATACCCCGTTCAGTTTCCGGCTTTAACACTTTATCAAAAGCATTTAAGCGCGCGGCAACATCATCCATATTTTGGGCGCCGCCACTATCGACCACATAAACCGTCCTAGCGCCGTAACTCTCCATTAACTGGGCTTGCTGGGCCAAATGGTCCGGCTCAATCATATGGGACATCATCAGAAAACCAATGGTATCCATACCCATTTCGCGAGCCTTCTCAATATGCTGCTTCGAGACATCTGCTTCTGTGCAATGAGTGGCAATTCGAACCGACCTCACACCCAGATCATAGGCATGACGTAGATCCTTAACAGTCCCAATCCCCGGCAACAAAAGTGTCGTTAGTACAGCATTATTTAAAACTTCGGCAACCGCTTCCAACCATTCCCAGTCTGTATGAGCACCAAATCCATAATTAAAACTTGATCCGTTAAGACCGTCCCCGTGAGCAACTTCAATAGCGTCCACGCCCGCGTCATCAAGCGCTTTGGCGATATCCCTTACATGGTCAATACCATACATATGGCGGATCGCGTGCATTCCGTCACGTAACGTCACATCTTGAATATATAATTTCTTGTCTGTCATTTTTCGTACTTTCCTAAATCAACAACAAAATAAAACTAAGCTGCCGTGGCAAATCTTAAGCTTGCTATTTTTTCACCTGTTCCCAGAGCTGCTGATGTCATAATATCAAGATTACCCGCATATGCAGGAAGGTAATGTGCGGCGCCTTCAACCTCGAGAAAAACAGATGACTTGATGCCTTCAAATTCACCAAAACCCGGTATTTTCAAGGGATTGTTGGAGCCAAATCGCTCAAATTGAACGGTCTGCTTCAATCGGTAACCTGGCACATAGCTTTGAACTTCCTTGACCATTTCTTCTATGCTTGCTTCAATGTCTTTCTCGTCTGCAAATTCAGAAAAAGTAAATACCGTATCGCGCATTAATAAGGGGGGTTCTGCCGGATTTAAAACTATGATCGCTTTTCCGCGCTTTGCACCGCCTACTTTTTCAATAGCCAGCGATGTCGTTTCAGTAAATTCATCGATATTGGCACGTGTACCGGGACCCGCCGATTTTGATGAAATACTTGCAACGATTTCTGCGTAGTGAACAGGGGCCACTTTATTCACGGCGGCGACAATTGGGATAGTCGCTTGACCACCACAGGTTACCATGTTGACATTTGGCTCTTCTAGATGAGCATCCATATTAACAACAGGCACCGTATAGGGGCCAATCGCAGCAGGCGTCAGGTCAATTATGACTTTTCCCGCCGCCCGGCATACTTCGTCATGATGTTTGTGGGCATAGGCGGACGTAGCGTCAAAAACAATTTTGATATCAACCCATACGTCAAGCTTCTGCAATCCTTCGATACCATCTGATGTTATGGCGACACCCATTCTCTCGGCCCGTGCCAAACCATCAGATTCCGGATCAACGCCGACCATTGCAGCCATTTCCAAAACATCACTTGTGCGTAATATTTTGATCATTAAATCTGTGCCGATATTGCCGGATCCGATTATTGCTACTTTTACTTTATTCATATTTCACCTTTAAATAAATGACGCTCTTACAGAGCCAAGCCCCGAGATTCTCAGTTCATAAACCCCCGGTCCCGTAACACTGACCATCGGGCCAAGTGCACCGGAAAGAATTGTGTCACCAGCTTTTAAGGGGCGTCCAGCTTCGACCATGGTTTTGGCGAGCCACAATGTCGCATTTAATGGATTTCCAAGGCACGCAGCCCCCGCGCCAGACGACACAGGTTCTCCAAGGTGCTCAACAACCATACCACAAAGATGAAGGTCAATTTCTGATAGGTTGCGCGGCTCGGTACCTAAAACATAAAAACCCGAAGAGGCATTGTCTGCGATTGTATCCATAATTTTGATATTCCAGTCCGCAATGCGACTATCAACCACTTCGAATGCAGCAACAGCATAATCAACTGCTCTCATCACATCTGTGATTGTCATTTGTTCCTGATCGAGGTCTTCTTTTAAAACAAATGCGATTTCGCCTTCTATTTTAGGCTGTATCAATTTACTCAGCGGTATATCCTGATTATCCGTATATGACATATCGGCATAAAGCATACCAAAATCCGGTTGATCAACTCCGAGCTGCGATTGCACAGACTTTGCCGTCAGACCAACTTTTCGCCCGACCAGTTTGCGACCTTGCTCAAGCCAATGGGCCGTATTGATTTCCTGAATAGCATATCCTGCTTTTACGTCATCAGAATCGATAAAATCATGTAATGGATTGCACGGCACATTGGTTTCGTGAGAATCTCTAATTAATTTTGCGGCCTTATTGAGATCCGCCTGACTAACTTTTGTCATATTCTGTCCTCAAAGTTTCACGCAAATATTGCGCGTTTCAGTATAAAATTCCAAACTATGAACCCCGCCTTCACGACCGATCCCTGATTGTTTGGCACCGCCGAATGCTGTTCTAAGATCCCGTAGGAACCAACTATTCACCCAGACAACGCCACTTTCAATCTGTGCCGCCACTCTGTGGCCCTTTGTTATACTCTCCGTCCAAACCGATGAGGTAAGTCCGTAAACTGTATCGTTGGCACGTTCGATCACTTCGTCTTCATCATCAAACGGCGAGATGTGACAACAGGGGCCAAAGATTTCTTCGCGCATGATCGGGCTATCATCATCAAGTCCGGTCCAGATCGTCGGTTCAATCCACGTTCCGCCTTTATATTTTTCTCTCATTTCCGGCACGCCGCCACCGACGACGACGTTTGCCCCTAATTCTTTCGCCAAATTGTAGTATTTGAGTACTTTGCCTTGATGTTCTTTACTGATAAGAGGGCCAAAATTGACACCTTCATCATCAGGGGCACCAAGTTTTAAACCCTCTACGCCTTCTTTTAACCGGACAACAAATTCGTCAAAAATAGGACGTTCAACAAAGACACGCTCGGTACCAAGACAAACCTGACCGCAGTTGAGAAACGCCGATCTCATGACACCTTCAATCGCTTTATCCAGATTGCAGTCGGCAAAAACAATCGCCGGATTTTTTCCTCCCATTTCCATGGAGACATCACGCATCCCTTCTGACGCTGCTTTCATAATGGCCGAACCCGTTCTTGTTTCACCGGTAAAGGTAATGCCGTCTACATCGGGATGCTCGGTCAGATATGCACCAGCACTATCAGGACCAAATCCATTGACAACATTGAATACACCCGGTGGAACACCGGCATCATTCATTACTTCCCCCAACAGAGAGGTGGTCATGGGTGTTTCTTCAGAAGGTTTCACAACAACCGTATTACCACAAGCAAGCGCAGGACCCACTTTCCAGGTCATAAGAAGTAAGGGCAAATTCCAGGGAGAAATCACAGCGATGACACCTTTTGGCGCGCGGATGGAGTAATTCACGGCGCCTGTCCCGTCCGGCGTTGACATCACGAAGCTTTCGCCGGCAACATTTTTCACCACATCGGCAAATACTTTAAAATTGGCGGCACCACGCGGAATATCTATATGGCTGGCTAATGACTTTGGCTTTCCTGTATCCAGACATTCTGCATTGAGAAAGTCGTCAAACCGCGCAACAATACCATCAGCGACCTTATAGAGAATGGCAACCCGTTGCTCTAATGTCATTTTTCCCCACGGACCTTTGAGCGCAGCTTTCGCTGCTTTTACAGCAGCGTCTACTTCCGGTTTTTTACCCTCATAAACGTCACAAATAACCGAGCCGTCAACGGGGCTGATATTCTGATATTTTACGTTCGACGTGCCTTCTGTATATGCACCATCGATAAAATGCATGATTGCCTTTTCTGACATTTCATTTCCTTATAATTGCAAATAGCAATAAAATCAATCCGTTAGCCTTTGACGTAAATTAAAATAATATACAAAGAAAATTTTAACTTCGCATAATATTTATTCTTTATCTCTTTCTTAACCCCAATTCACGCAAATGGTTTTTTAGAAAATCAATGCGATCATTTCCCCAAAATATCTGATCGTCAACAACAAAAGTTGGGACCCCAAATACCCCTTTTTTCTGCGCCTCTTCCCAATTGCTTTCTAATTTTTTGAACAAACCCTCGTTTCTGACAGCCCTCTGGATCAATTCTTTATCAAGACCAACCTTCGCCCCCACGTCCAACACAACGTCTATATCACCTATATTACGTCCTTCTGCCCACTCTTTATGCATAATCTCTACGACATAGGGCTCAAGCACACCTTCCTCCTCAGCAATCAGAGATATTACAGCCGCTAATGTGGGCTCAGTATCTTTAGGCGGAGGTGTAAAAGGTATTCCCATAACACGCGCATACCGCATTACATCTTGCCGGGCCAAGGGCAGTTTCGTTTTTGCTCTATCAGGAGCAGACCTACCTGACCATCCCCCAAGCGGTTTCCAGGCCATTTTGACATGAAATTCATCAAAGATAGAAAATATTTTTTTTGAAGCCAAATAACAATAGGGGCTCCTGAAGTTAAAAAAAATATTAAGCTCAATAGATGGTGTCATTTTCGATCCAAATTTTAAAGTCCGAAACAAGTTAATCTAATATAAAAATAAGAAACATTTTCTATACCGTCCAATACCATTTAAATATCAGCTCAATACCTTTATGATATTGACCGTTGAATGTGACAAATTATATTTGATAGAATGAAAAAAACATGCCAGAAGATAATTATACTTGTTTATACTATTGATAGCTAATTTAAATACCTTTAAAGTATTATCATGGCAATTATTCCAGAAAAAATAACCCTGATGAATTATTTATAATGAACCCCCGGAACCTCAAATATTTCATAGCCGTGGCCGAAGAAAAGAATATTGGCCGCGCGGCAATACTATTAAACATTACACAACCGCCTCTTACAAGGCAAATTCAACACCTAGAAGCTGAGTTAGGCGTCCAATTATTCACCCGCACCCCTAAAGGAGTGGAACTTACCGAAGCGGGAGAACTTTTTCTAATTGAAGCAAGAAATATATGTTCCGTTATTGAGCGGGCCGCCGAACGTACGCAACGCGCAGGAAAAGGAGAGCTAGGCAGACTGGACATCGCAATTTTTGGCTCAGGTATAATGAACGATATTCCTAAAATATTACTCAACTTTAAAAATTCGCACCCGGACGTAAAAGTTTTTTTACATACTATGGAAAAGTCTGAACAAATAGAGGCTTTACGACAAAGGCGTATCAACGTAGGGTTCAATCGTTTACTAACACCATTACCAGATATTTCATTTGAGTTAATCACGTCAGAAAAACTATTCCTCGCCATAAACGAAGATCACCCCTTCTCAAAAAAATCCGTTATTCCTGCCCGTATTCTTGCTGAAAACCCACTAATCCTTTATCCAACAGGAACGAGACCCAATTACATCGATAAGGTTACAAATATCTGCCATGACATGGGGTTTGCCCCTCAAATATCTCAAAAAGTCGGCGATGTCATTACTGCAATTGCCCTCGTTTCCAGTGGCTTTGGTATATGCCCCGTTCCTGAGTCTGCGATTTCTTTGAATCTCCCGAATGTAGTTTATCGCTCATTGAGTGGGTTACCTGAAAATTCGAATATCGATTTAAGTTGTATTTATCGTTCCAATGATAATTCTGCAATTTTAAAAGCGTTTCTAGAAGTTTGCCGCACCTATAGAGAAAGTTTTGGTACAATAAGTAATGTTAATCAATGCGGACAAAAATAATTTCTCCCCAAAACACCTCATTGTGTGATGCTTATATACTAAACAAAATATGTGGGTATGATTTTGAGAAAACCCTTAAAATTGACTAATTTATTTTGATGCAATATTAGCTCTGCGACTGATATATGCTTATTTCGCATTACTGATATATACGTATTTTGCATTGACGGGAAAATATAAAACTGATATTTGAAAAAGAAAACGTATCTATAAATAAAAATTTATAAGGTCGATACGTAAAAAATCAAAAATGCAAGGAATAGCAAATCCGTGTGTACAGGGAATTACGGTCATGTTTAGTAGTGCAAGTAAATGAGAGTTCCAAAAATTTTTTATGGTTGGTGGGTCGTTCTGGCCTCAGGCTTTGGTTTTTCAACAAATCCCGGACAATTTGCATTTGGCTCCATTGGTCTCTTTATCATACCGCTCAGCCAGGAATTTGGCTGGGAAAGAGCAGAAATCAGTGTAGCCCTTAC
>CAXBLS010000068.1:0-17701 GCA_963976585.1 uncultured Kordiimonadaceae bacterium | reverse complement strand
GCTGGAACGTATGACTGTTGTCTTCAAGGATGGTGGCGTCATTATCATCAAGCGTGGGCCCGTCATTGACCGGTGTCACATCAATAATTGCGCTACCGTTTATGGTAACGAGACCATCGGTGATTTCATAAGTAACGGGAAGATCGATACCGTTAAAATCTGCAGCGGGATTAAAGGTGTAGTTCCCGCCCCCGTTGTCAGTAATTGTGCCGTAAGCAGGATCAATAGTCACGTTAAAGGCATGGAGCAAATCACCATCCAAATCAGCTGAATTTTCAAGCAGCTGTGCTTCCGTGAAGGCAATTCCGGTATCTTCCGGCGTCGCACCAAGATCGACTAATTCTGTCGTCGGACCGTGCAATATATCGACAGTTACATTTAGCGATGTACTGGCCTGATCACTATTACTTTGTTCTGTGGCCGTAGAGGTTACCTGTACGACAAAATCATCTTGGCCAATAGGGGATAAAACCTTTAATTCATCAAGGTTCCACCCCGATAGATCCGCATCGTTATCAGCATCTGTCGCTGTAAACTCATTTCCTTGATCGTCACTAAGCGTTACCCCTTCGGGTATAGAAGAAATAGTGACAGATAAAATTTCTGACCCATCGGTATCATTAAGTTCTGTGAGAATGTCCGGAAGACCTATAAGTGTCCCCTCGAGGCCTTGAACAATTGTGTCATCACAAGTTTGAAGCGTGACAGATAGGTTGGCGTTAACATCTCCATAGTCAAAGTCCCCCCCAAACACGACATCTTCCCAGTTCTGATTTCCCAGTTCCTGATTGTTTTCCAAATGGTCCACACCATCGGCATTGAGCGCGGGATCACTGAAAAATGCCGGCATACTATCTTCTTCGCTAAAATATCCAGCGAGTGAAGGTGCACCAGCGAGAGGAGCACCACCTACGAACGGCGTCCAAACGCCGTCAACTTCTGAGAAAGTAACCACATCTCCGTCTTCGAGCGCAACATTTTGCTGGTTGCCGTCGGGAATAATAAAGAAACCAAGGGTAACACCGCCCGGATAATCATCTGTATTAAAGGACACCTCGAAACTACCGCCGTTACTTATGTCATCCTGAATAACTGCTCCACCGATTGGATTTCCGTCACTATCAGCAACATAATACCCGTGGGTATTTTCAAAAAGTGCCGGTGAGGTGTTATAACTGATATCCAGCGAAACAATACCACCGCCCGAAATATCATATAAACCAGTGCTTCCACCAATTGGTCCCAACAGACATAAATCAGGAGTATCCGCATCCGCTGTTACATCAATACTGAAATCATGTTCATCACTATCTTCTGTACCGTCATTGACCGTAAATTTAAAATCACCATAGTTTTCGCCGCTGGCGTTTTCATCCGGTGTATACAGGAGATTCGCTATATCAGCAGCCGCAATTTCATCACCCTGGCCCACCAGATTACCGGAAAGCGTCAATTCCCCATCAGTAGGAAGTTCAGTGATTGTAACATGATGAATTGCATCACCTTCAACATCATCGTAAGCAAAATCCGCTGGTGCGAATGAATATGTGTTGTCCTCAAGGATCGTTTTTTCATTGTCCGCCGAAGTCGGTGCATCGTTGACCGGCGTCACATCAATGGTAAATGTTTGTACCGCGCTGGTCGCCGGATCGGTGCCATCATCTTCAACCGTGAAGTTGAAACTGGCATAATCATCACCGTTTTCATCAGTAGCAGGTGTAAAGACGAGATCACCAAGATCCGCAACCGCGATTTTATTATTGCCGCCAAGAACAACTGCTGCGCCACCGATAGTTAACATACCGTTGAGCGGGAGGGACGTGATGGTGACAAAGGACGCACTGTCGCCTTCAATATCACCATAGTTTTCGGTAAAGTCAGCGAGATCAAAGACATGGGTGTTGTCTTCAAGGATTGTCGCATCATTGTCATCGACCTCGGGCGCATCATTGACCGGTGTCACATCAATGGTGAAGCTGTGTTGCGCACTGGTGGCTGAGCTTGCACCATCATCCTCAACTGTGAAGTTGAAGCTGGCATAATCGTCACCATTTTCATCGTCAACAGGCGTAAAGACAAGATCACCAAGATCCGCAACCGCGATCTTATTATTGTCGCCGAGGACAACGGCCGCACCACCAATGGTCAGCGCGCCGTCGAGTGGCAAGGACGTGATGGTGACAAAGGCCGCACTATCGCCCTCAATGTCATCGTAGTTTTCTGTGAAGTCAGAAAGCTCAAATGTATGACTGCTGTCTTCAAGGATCGTTGTCTCATTATCATCAAGGGTTGGAGCATCATTGACCGCGGTTACATCTACCGTAATCGTTTGCGGGTCACTATCTAGCTCGCCATCATTGACCGTAAAATTGAACGTTGCGTAATCATCGCCATTTTCATCGTCGTCAGGTCTAAAGACAAGTAGTCCAATATTTGCCGTTTCAATATCGTCACCAGGGTCAACCGCTACGCCATCATAATAAAGAGTTCCTTCAAGCGGCAGATCAACGATGGTTATGTGATGCATGTCGTTGCTGTCAATATCGTTGAACGCAAAATCGTTCACTGTAAATGTGTAGTCCGTATCCTCCACCGTTACTACTTCTGCGTCCTCGGTGGAAGGCGGATCATTCACGGGGGTTACATCAATGCTATATGTATATTGTTCGCTATCATCAGTTCCATCGTTCACGGTGAAATTGAATGTGGCGTAATCGTCACCATTTTCATTGGCATCCGGCGTAAAGACAAGAAGGCCAATATCAGAAGCTGGAATGTCATCTCCGGATTCAACGGCAATACCGTCGAAGGTAAGTTCGCCCTCTGCAGGAAGATCGACAATGGTGATATGATCAAGGCTATCGCCGTCAATATCTTCAAATAGAAAATCGTCGCCCGTAAATACATATGATGCATCTTCCTCAATTACTGCACCGTCATCCGCAGATGTCGGTGCATCATTAACCGGCGTTACATCAATACTAAACGTATATGCGTCACTGTCATCAGTGCCGTCATTTACAGTAAAATTAAAAGTGGCGTAATCCTCACCATTTTCATTTTCATCAGGGCTAAAGACCAACAAACCCAGTCCAGACGCTGGTATATCGTCACCGGAATCAACGTTAATCCCATCAAATGTAAGTGTGCCGTTTGCCGGAAGGTCGATTATTGTAATATGGCTAAAATTATCGTTTTCGATATCGCCAAATTCAAAATCCGCCAACCCAAACGTATAAGACGTATCTTCGTCAATCACCGTATCTGCATCTGCGGATGTGGGCGGATCATTGACCGGCAAAACATCTATTATTGCACTACCGGGTATTTCTGTTGTTCCATCTGAAATAATATATTCAATCGGCAGGTCGTCGCCATTAAAATCAGGGGCTGGCTCGAATGTGTATGTACCATCGCCATTGTCGATAATAACACCAAAGTCAGGATTTATCGTAACATCACTGACCGTAAGTGGGTCACCATCTGGGTCAGTTGCATTTGCAAGCAAGTCGTCATCAGAAAAGGTTCGCGATGTGTCCTCATCGGTAGCACCCAGATCAACTGGGCCTGTTTCCGGCGGTCCGTTTTCTCCGCCGTCCAGCGCGGTAATAGTACTGGCTTGCGCACCTGCTACAGATGCATAAGGGTCAATCGTTGGCCGACCATCATTTGTGTCATCAATTCTTACCTCTGGCGTAGCCCGGCCCGACGATTGAAAAGCAGGATCTTCTGGCGGTGTTGGCGTGACAGGAACAAAACCACCGCCCGATGGCTCTATTGGCCCACCGTCTGGAACAGGATAATTGCGACCACCAAGATTATCAAAACCAACTTCCTGAGGCGGCGTACGTGCCTCATCCTCTTCCGGTCCAGTGCCCTTTCCTTCGTCATCACGTCCGCCCAAATGGATGTTTGACCGCGTGTGCGTATCCTCTGTCGCTTCCTGTAGTTCTGAAGCCAGATGACTATCGATCTCTTCTCTGGATTGAACCCGATCTACCCCCTGTAGTATCGGATCATTTTCATCCTGAGATCCGGGTATTCCTCTATTTCCTTTTGGGCTATTCTCAGCCATGCGATCACTCCAACTTACTTAAAAAATATAATACAAATTATATCTAATTTTTACACTACATTATACGCCTGTGCGTTACTTATTTATTAAGACGTTGTTACTTATATCAAAGATTGGTGAACAATTGGTTTCCAGCGATAGTTAATGTAATATAAATTATAGCAATAATTGTGTCTAAAAAAAGCCTATATAATAAAATTAAACAAAATATTAAGATTACCTTAACCCTTTATTTTATATGATATTTAAATTATTTTTTGTGCATTTTAACGAATAATAAATATTACCACGTTACAAAACTGACATATGTAAAATTTTATCGAAATTAAAATAATAGTTACAAACAAGTTCGGAACAATATATAAAAAATAATTATGGTTAATTTTTATAGTTAATATAGGTTAGAAAACAGTAAAAAGAAAAGCTTTATGATACAGAGTAATAATAAATTTTCAAGAGAAGCTGTTGCACAAATCAGGGAGGGTCTAAGGCCGGTATTCAAGACTGATATCATTTTATCCTCGTTGGTGATAAATCTACTATCGCTCGCGCTTCCAATGGTACTCCTACAAGTCTATGATCGGCTCATCCCTAATCAGGCGATGAATACCTTAAGCATTTTGATCATTGGTCTTTTGCTTGTATTGGTGATTGACGTGCTGCTTCGCACAGCCAGATCATATCTCGTTGGCTGGATCGGTGCTCAGTATGAACATGAAACCGGATGTAATTCCATGGGTAATATAATCCGCGGCAATCTGGGCGAACTTGAATCTGTGCCATCGGGCGAACAACTCGACCGACTTAATGCCATCGATTCCATCCGTGATTTTTATGGTAGCCAGGCTAGCTTGGCGATCATTGATCTTCCGTTTGTTTTACTGTTTCTTGGAATTCTTTGGTATATCGGCGGCTGGATCATCCTATTAGTTCCGATTACACTGTTGGTCCTATTAGGATGGATCGCATATAAGCTCGGAGTTCATCTTCGGGAAGCCATCGAAGAAGACACCCTCTGGGAAGACCGTAAATATAGCTTTATCATCGAAGTGCTTCGAGGTGTTCATTCGGTAAAAAGCATGGCCATGGAAAGCCTGATGGATCGCCGCTATGAGAAGCTGATGGAAAGCTGCTCCAAATCGAGCTACAATGTTATTTATCTCAATAGCCTTGCCCAAGGCATTGGCACCACCTTTTCTCAAATCACCATGATCGCCGTCGCCAGTGTCGGCAGTTTGCTTGTTATACAAAACGAAATAAGCCTGGGTACCCTGGCTGCCAGCATTTTGCTCGCTGGCCGCACCGTTCAGCCGCTTCTGCGCGCTCTTGGTATCTGGACACGGTTTCAACACATCCAAATCGCCCATGACAAACTGTCACTGGTTGACGATATTGCTCAGGAAAGAACTGACGAAACAGACGATGTGGACAAGGTCGATACTTTGGAGCTAAAGGATTTCAGCTTCAAATATAATGAAGATGATGATTTTGCACTGAGCAATATCAATCTCAAGCTTAACCACGGTGACATAATTGGTATTCGTGGTGGCAACAGCAGTGGTAAATCCACTCTTCTTTGGGCGATGATGGGAGGTCTCACTCCGACAAAAGGTGAGCTTCTGATTAACGGTGAAAACCCTGAAAAATACAGTACCCACAGCTTACGCAGCCGCATGGCTTATCTGCCCAGTCAACCTGTTATGTTCCAGGGCACAATCCTCGACAATCTTACCATGTTCCAAGGCGATGATAAAATCGACGCGGTCATGAAAGCGGCCGAACATATGGACCTTAGTCAAATTCTCGTACGTATGCCCGAAGGGTTCGAAACCATGGTCGGTGATGCATCGCAGAACGAACTTCCGGCAGGAATCGTCCAAAGAATTGCCATCGTCAGAGCACTGGCCTCAAATCCGGATATCATTCTTTTTGATGAAGCAAACTCTGGTCTCGACAGTAGTGCAGACGAAGATTTGAAAGAACTTATGGAAAAATTAAAAGGAAAGTGCACCATCGTACTCGTCAGTTTCCGCCCATCGCTGCTCAAACTAGCAGATCGGTTATACGATTTAAAAGATGGAACGCTAATCGAAAACAGCCCTAATAAATCAAAAAAGGAGCTGACCGATGGCTAATCCGGGAACTCGGCTAATAATTGCCAAAGCCGATCAGTTTGATCATGCCCTAAGAACAGGCGAGATTGGTTCATTTAAAGCGACATCATCATTTGCTGCGTGTATGTTACCACTTCTTCAAGCTCTTGGCTGGCGCGGGCAAACACGCTATCTATTTGAAGCACTGCCCCACTTTGCTGATACGCTAACCTTAACGGAGTTTCGCAATACTCTCGCGCACCTCCATTATAAAACCGATCTTGTTGAAAATGTCGACTTAGCATCCGTTGATCCACGACTATTCCCCAGTTTGTTTACCAACACCGACGGCAAGCCATATGTGCTTCTCGCAAAAGATGATGACAAGATCAGGGTATTTGACAGCGAGCTTAAATCTGAGGTTCATCTGGACGAAAGTGAAATGACCGGAAACGCTTATTTCCTGTCTTCCAAGCACACCAGCCAGACCAATAAAGAAACCGAACAGGCCCCGACAGAAAACTGGGTCATGGATCTTTTCCTTCGCTTTAAAAAGGAAATAAAAGAACTTCTGTGGATGACATTTCTTCTTAATGTATTTGCACTGTTGGTTCCGCTATTTATTATGACGGTTTACGATCAGGTCATTCCTTCACAAAACGGTGTTACACTTCTTTACCTTGTTATCGGGATCACAGTTGCCATCGGCAGTGAAATCGCGCTCAGAGTACACAGGTCAAAATTTGTTTCCTACATTGGAGCACGTGTGGAGAATATTGTTGCCACGGCAACATTTGAAAAACTGCTTGGTCTACCTTCTATCATGACCGAAAGTGCACCAATTGGCACCCAAGTTTCCCGTCTCAAAGAATTTGATATTATTAAAGGACTGTTCTCAAGTACATTGGTCAATGTTGTTCTTGAGCTTCCCTTTGTCTTTATTTTTATTGCAGTTATCGCAGCGATTGGCGGTTATCTAGCGCTTATACCTGTAGCGATGATGCTACTGTTTTTTATCATTGCTGCCATTATGATACCAGCAACAAAAAGACGGGTAACAAAATCAACAAAAGCACGTGCCAAGCGGCATGGTTTTCTCGTTGAAACACTAACGAACCTTCGGACCATCAAACAAACGGCGTCTGAAGAATCCTGGCTTAATCGCTACCGTGATATTTCTGCAGACACTGCTTATGCACAGTTTAAATCGTCTCAGGTATCATTCCTGCTGCAAAGTCTGGCACAGGCCATCATGCTTGGTTCCGGTGTTGCGACGATCGGCTTTGGAGTAATTAAGGTAATAGACGGCGAAATGTCTATTGGTGCTTTAATCGCGACAATGGCGCTGATCTGGCGTGTCCTTTCACCACTTCAAAACCTGTTCTTAACCTTGACACGACTTGAATATACGCTCAACAGCATCAAGCAAATCAATGCGCTGATGAAACTAAAAACCGAAGCAAACCCGAACCCGGACAACCTTAGCCAACGCGAATATGCGGGTCATATTATGTTTGACCGTGTCAGCTTCCGCTACCGTCAGGGCAGCGAACCTGCCCTACTCGGCACCAGCTTTGAAGTTCAGCCAAACGAAATGCTGGCTATTGCCGGACCAAATGCGTCAGGCAAATCGACTATCCTTAAAATTATCCTCGCCATGTATCAAAACCAGGCTGGGCAAGTTATTATCGATGGCATGGATATTCGCCAAATCAATCCGCTTACCTTAAGGCAGAATATCGCGTACGTTCCGCAGGAATCCCGTTTCTTCCATGGAACAATTGCACAGAATTTACGTCTCTCACACCCGACGGCATCGGACGAAGAGCTTTATGATGCCTGTGAGCTGGCTAATTTAACCGCTGATATTGACCAACTGCCGGCAAAACTTGAAACCAGAATTGGTGATCAAAGTGTGCATGGCATGGCTTCCGGCTTCAAACAACGATTGTCACTGGCCAGAGCTTTCCTCAAAAAAGCACCAATCCTGCTTCTTGATGAGCCAGGCCAAACACTCGATTTCGATGCTGACAAAGCCTTTATCGATTCACTGAAAAAATTAAAAGGAACTTGCACGATCATTATGGTCTCGCACCGTCCAAGCCATATCAAGCTTTGCGACACAGTTCTGTCTATGGAAAATGGAATGGTAGTTAGTCTGGGCTCTCCAGACGAATTCTATCCACAAGCTAGCCCCCAAACACCGCAAGTAGAAGATGGGAACCGCGTATAATGACTGAAGAAAACACAAACACAAATGACGAGAAAAACGAAGGCTCCAAAGAAGTCGCCGTCAATCCTGCAAAAAAAGCGTTAACTTCAATTATAAGTGAGACTAAAAAGCCAACGCAATTTTATGCAAAATTTCTTTCGCGTGCGACATTACTCGAAGAATCTGGTCCACCAAAATCATCTGTGACAACAATCCGCATTTTTGCTGGACTAATTATTTTTCTTGTCGGCATTTCTATATTTGCCAACCTTAATGAAACCAGTGTTGCACAAGGCGAGATCGTCCCTGCTACATCAGTACAACCAGTTCAACATTTGGAAGGCGGAATTGTTCAAGAAGTGTTTGTGAAAGATGGTGACATCGTCAAAAAAGGCCAGCCGTTAATTCAGCTCGAAGCGACATCAACACTCTCAGAACTTAATAGAGTGAGAGCGCGCTATGTATCTTTGGATATGCAGATGCGTCGCCTGCGTGATTTCGCGCTAAACGAAAAAGCTGATTTTTCAGATTACGAAGATGAATATCCGGTAATTTCCCTTGATCAGGAAAAAATCCTTAATCAGCAGAAACAATCAAGAGAGGCACAGGAAAGTGTGTTTCGCTCAAAAATTGCCAATTCCAGGAACCAACTTTCTGTTCTTGAACAACAAGAAGCATCACAAAAAGAAGCAATGGGATTTGTTGGCGAGGAACTTGCAATTCGTCAAGAGCTTACCGAAAAAGGATTGGGTTCAAAAATTCGCCTTCTAGAAATTCAACGTGAATATGTTGACGTTAAAGGTGATTACGATACAACGGTTGAGCAAAAAATCGGCATAATCGCCAATATCAACGAAGCCGAAGGTAACCTCGTCCAGCTTCGCGAAAGATTGAATACCGATGCCCTCGATCAGCTAGGTGATATGATTGAAGAAAGTGTTCAACTTCAATCCGAGCTTAAAAGGCTCAATGACAAAGTGGCACGCCTGGCGATCACCTCCCCGGTTGACGGCATCGTAAAAGGGCTTAAATACCGCGCCTACGCCAGTGTTATACCGCCCGGTGATCTCGTTGCTCAGATCGTACCGAACGGCGACAATCTGATCGCGGAAGTACGTATTTCACCGCGCGATGTCGGTCATGTGAAGATTGGTAGTGAGGTTCTTCTAAAAGTCGATACCTACAATTATTCACTTTATGGCGGCATTCCGTCAGCCCTGACAAATGTGTCTGCTTCATCCTTCCTCGATGAAGAAGGCAACTCATATTTCAAAGGCTACATTGAACTGCCACAAACTTTTGTTGGCCCCGACCCAGATGCCAATCGCCTTACACCGGGCATGACACTGGTCGCCGACATTAAAACAGGTGAGAAGACATTGATGCAATATCTGCTCAGGCCGATAAACAATGCGATATCGACCTCGTTTAGAGAGAGATAAGAAAAATAGAGAAAAAAGCCCCGCTTCAAAATGGGGCTTTTTTTAACCTAGAGCTTAGCTTCAATAGCATCCCAGATAAGCACGGCAATATCGGTACCGTCAAAACGTTTGATTTCCTGAATGCCCGTAGGTGAAGTGACGTTAATTTCGGTCAGATAATCACCGATGACATCGATACCAACAAAAATCTGTCCCTGTTCTTTAAGAACAGGACCAATAGCCTCGCAAATCTCATGTTCACGCGGTGTAAGTTCCGTTTTTCGCGCTTCACCGCCCACATGCATATTTGAGCGTATTTCACCTGCTTCCGGTATCCGATTGATGGCGCCTACGGGCTTCCCATCCACAAGAATAATGCGCTTATCACCTTTACGGACGTCAGCCAGATACTTCTGAACAATGAACGGTTCAGGATAAAAATCCTGAAACATCTCAATGAGGCTGGCAAGATTCTGATCGCCCTTTGTAATCCTGAACACCCCTGCACCACCGTTACCATACAAGGGCTTAACGATGATATCACCATACTCCTTACGGAAAGCCCTCACATCAGTGCTATTGGACGTGATGAGCGTCGGTGGCATCAGATCAGGAAAACGTGTGAGAAAAATTTTCTCAGGTGCATTTCGAACTGATGCCGGGTTGTTTACAACCAGTGTTTTTGGATGAATATGCTCAAGAATATGTGTTGCTGTAATATAGCCCATATGAAAGGGCGGATCCTGACGCATGAGTATCACATCAATATCATCACCTAAATTGATATGCTCGCTGTCCTCGACCGTGTAATGGTGACCGAGCTCACGTCTTAAGGTGAGCGGTCTTGCGTGTGCTTTTACTGCACCGTTTAAGAAAGACATATCATCAACCAGATAATGATACAGTTTATGCCCCCTCTTTTGCGCTTCAAGCCCCATGGCAAAAGTGCTATCTCCATGAATATCGACCTTTTCTATAGGGTCCATTTGCAGCGCTACATTCAAACTCATTAATTATTCACCTTTATCTAGATCGCTTTTAATAAGTTCAAAAACATTTGGCTTATTGTAAGCGCGCATTTCTTTTAGTGTACCAAGGATGTGTTTTCTCATATCCTCATTATTGCTATCCACATTGTCATCCATAAAATCAAGACAATCGAGAAGATTTTTCTTTCCTTCCTCAACGCTTTTGGTATGGATTTGAAGCATTCCAAGTTCATATTTATGCACGATTTTCTCTGGGTCAATATAGATGGTTCTTTTTAATGCATTCATTGCCAAATCAAAATCACTGGCATTAAGACATCTTATCTTGATATTGTTGAGAAGTCTGACAAGAATTGCTCGCTTGCCTAGAGGTGCGTGATGCCACTGTTCAAGCTTTTGATCGCCGCCGGAAATGGTTCCAACCAGCTCTCTAAGATCATGGGCATCCAGTATTTTTCCTTTATGAAAAGGATCGAGAATCACCTGATCATTTTCACCGTAAATTCGGATTAGAAAATGTGCCGGAAAATTAACACCTTCCGCATTCCAACCCTGCGAACGAGCCGCATGGATATATAATATTCCAAGACTGATAGGAAGACCAAGGCGTCGGTCAATCACCGACATCAAATTTACATTTTGCAGATCATCATAAAACTTATCATCACCCTTATATTCGTGACGCCCATACATCACATTAATGAGTGAGTTTGCTCGCTCCTCCGCGCTGCTGGCATTATGTCCTGCGCTTGCAGTATCAAGCTTTAGAATTTCCAAATGGTGGTGATATTTTTGCAGTGAAACACCCGGCCGATCAAGACTTGCGAGCATCAACGCTGTTTCTGCAATATCAATCTCGTCTTCTGGAATTTCACCGACATTTTTTAAAAATTCGATTTGTTTATCTATAGTCGGGATCATTGTTACCACGCATTTTCAATATGAACTGGCCAGTGCCAAGGCAGAACCAAGATCATATCACATCTATATGTTTCATTCTCTATCTTATTGTTATTGTGGTTACTTTTCAAGTGTGCCATGTAGTATTCAGCTGCTCTTGATATACGCTCTTTTTGTTTCGTCGATAGCGATTCAGCGGCACTTGTATAATCCTTGCGCGCCTTTACTTCACAAAAAATGGTCAGGTCACCTCTACGCGCAATGAGATCGATTTCGCCAACTGGCGTCTTATAGCGTTTTTCTTTGATGCTAAAACCCTTTAATCTGAGCATCACAGCAGCCAATCCTTCGGCAAGATGGCCTTTTTTATAGGCCTTTATTTTGCTGCGGCTAGCCATTATCCGAAAGTTCCAAAGCTCTTTTATAAACTTCTTTGCGTTTACGTCCGGTCATATATGTGACAGCGGCAACCGCCTCCTTAACCGTCAATTTTTTTAGTGCATTGATGAGCGCCCCGTCGAGATCGTCGACCAATTCTTCTGCCGCGCCCTGCTCAACCAGTATGACAATTTCACCCTTTGGAGTTGGCAGTTCTTCATAATGTGTGATCAGTGCATCCAGATTATCTTTTTGTACCTCTTCGTATAGTTTGGTGAGCTCACGGCAAACTGCGGCATTGCGGTTTCCTAGTACTTCCCGCAAGTCTCTGAGGCAAGCCAATAGCCTTTTTGCAGATTCGTAATATATCAAAGTCGCTGGAACCCCGGCGAACCTGCTTATTTCTTTTTGTCGTGCGACGGTCTTTGAAGGAAGAAAACCGCAAAATAGGAAATTATCCGTTGCCATGCCCGCACAAGTAAGTGCACATAAAATGGCACTCGCCCCAGGAAGGCTGGTCACCATTATTCCCTGGTCACGACATTCATTTACCAGTTTATAACCGGGGTCAGAAATAAGTGGCGTCCCCGCGTCACTAATAAGGGCGATAATTTTTCCAACCTTAAGTTCATCTATCAATTTTGGCATCACGGCCTGCGCATTATGATCATGATAAGAAATCATTGGCGTTTTAATACCATAATAGGAAAGAAGTTTACCGCTAACCCGTTTATCTTCACAGGCTATGAAATCTGCTGCTGCAAGCACATCAAGTGCGCGCTTGGTGATGTCGCCCAGATTTCCGATCGGTGTTGCCGCAATATAAAGGCCACTATCGAAGGTTTTTTTTACGCCCGAAGTCATTTTTTCGCTATTTCCACACCATTGCCATAATTCAGCACTAGCCTATCTGAATTCCTTTGGTATAACTAATGAAATATTGATTTTGCAATGAAAACAGAAAGAGTAGTGTTGCTTCAAAAAAATATCGCAATTTTTGCCCTTATTTTGGCGTCATCGCTTGCCCTGACAGCCTGTGGTCCAGAAGGAAATTCTCCGCCTACAGACACAGTAAGTAGCACACCGCCTGCCCCAGAGCGGGATATGAGGCGCACTCGGCCACGCAACATCATCGTCGCTGCAGACGAGGAAGAATTTATTGAAATTGATAATCGCCCCGCCCGTCTCAAAATTAATGTAGGGGTCATGTTACCACTTAGTGGTGAAACAGCACAGGTGGGCCAAGCATTACTTAACGCCGCGACCATGGCACTGTTCGATGCAAAGGACCAAAGGCTTGAACTGATCCCAGTTGATACAGAAGGAACACCGGAAGGTGCTGTTCGTGCCGTAAATTATTTAATCGAAAACAACGTCGACATCATTATAGGACCTCTATTTTCCGAAAGCATCAAAGTGGCACAACCCATCGCCAAACAGGTTGGTGTCAAAATGATAGGCTTTTCCAATGACCATGACGTGGCAGGTGACGGGGTATATCTACTAAGTTTTAGACCCGAAGAACAAGTGGGCCGCATCATCAAATTCGCGTCAAGTCAGCGCTATGAAAAATTTGCAGCGCTCATTCCTGATACGCTTTACGGAGGCCGGATCATGAGTGTACTTGAGCCATTAGTAGCGACACAGTTTAATGAACTTGTTGCTCTTGAAATTTATCCTACCGATCCCTCCCTGCTTGATGATCCCGTAAAACGCATTGCCAACTATGATTATCGCCGTCAGGAATTCCTTGATGAAATGAGCTTCCTGCGCTCCCTTGGCCGTAACGATGACTTGGGTCAGGAATATATTAATGAAATAAAAAATATGGAAGCGCTTGGCGGCGTTAATTACGATGCTATCCTGCTGCCGGAAGGCGGCTCAATGCTCGGCTCAATAGCACCTCTTCTATCTTATTATGAAATTGATCTAACTAAAGTAAAAGTGCTGGGTACCGGCCTTTGGCATGATCCGATGCTCTTTAATGAACCTCAGTTGCAGGGTGGTTGGTTTGCCGCTCCGGAAGATGATATTGCCAATCAGTTTATTGACCGCTACGAGCGTGATTATTCAAGTACACCACCGCGTATTGTTACCCTTGGCTATGACGCCATGGCACTGGTGGCAAACATTGTTCGCAGCCAGCACGCACCAAGGTTTTCAAATCGCATCATGACGGATCCAGACGGTTTTACCGGCCTTGATGGTATATTCCGTTTTCATCGATCCGGACTCGTTGAACGCGGCCTAGCAGTTTACGAGGTGACATCAGATGCCTTCGTGAAAATCGAAGCAGCGCCAAAATCATTTGTAGAAGAAGAACGACCGCTATACGTGGAAGTCCCCATGGACTTTACGCCAAAATTCGACCCAGTATTTGGTTTAACAGGGGACGCCCCTTCTCTGTCAATTGAAGCCGATCTCGAGAGCTTACCGAAACAAAACCTTGAGATTTCAGCAAATCCAGAGAACTCGCCTCAATAAATTCTTCAAGGCTGCTCCCTATTCGGTTTTTGAAATCGGAGTAGCCGACACCTTCTGTTAGGCGAAGCCCCATCATGATCATTTCTTCAGCCATCATCTTTTGATCAAGCGGTTCCATCACCTTGGTGGCATGCCCATTCATTTGAACCGCCCTTAACCAGGTTTCAGGCTTTTTATTTTGCATGGTGGCATATGTCTGCTCACCGCAGGTAATCCGGCCATGCGCCCCGGCACCTATCCCAATATAATCTTCGTATTTCCAATAAGTTAAATTGTGTTTGCTTTGCTCACCGGTTATAGAATAATTGGAGATTTCATATATTTGATAGCCAGCATTTTCGCAAATTTGATTGGTCAGCTCATACATCTCTGCGGATATATCCTCGTTCGGTATGATAAGATCGCCGCTTCGCCATTTTCCGTAAAACGGCGTCCCTGCCTCGATAGTCAGTTGATAGAGTGACAAGTGGCCATTGGCCATCTCAATAGCTTGTTCAAGTTCACCTTGCCAGTCAGAAACACTTTGGCCCATCCTCGCATATATCAGATCGAAATTGGATCTCTTGAAATATTTCTGGGATAGCCCGATCGCCTCCAGCGCTTCTTTCACGGAATGCTCACGCCCCAGCGCTTTAAGATCAGGATCATTGATTGCCTGAATACCAAGCGATACGCGATTTACGCCTGCCGTGGAAAAGTCTGCAAATTTGCCAGCCTCGACACTGGTTGGGTTTGCCTCAAGAGTGATTTCGATAGCATCATCCACGTTGAAACGCTTGGACAGCCGATTAATGACCGCATCGACCGTCGCCGCTGACATTAGTGATGGCGTGCCACCACCAAAAAAGATGCTCTTCACTTGCCGTTTTCCAACAAGCTCCGCGTAATGATCTATTTCGCTCAGAAGAGCGTTTGCCATTTGCTCTTCGTTCACGCTTTCGCGCACATGGCTGTTAAAATCACAGTAAGGACATTTCGACAGACAATATGGCCAATGCACATAGACGGAAACGCTATTAGGATTTAAAGCATGCATTGATCAATTTCTTAAAGGCTTGCGCACGGTGACTGATAGCGTGTTTGGCACTGGCTTCCATTTCACCGAAAGTCTGAGCATATCCATCCGCAATGAACATCGGATCGTAACCAAATCCGTTGTTGCCGCGTGTTGGCCATACCAGCGTACCATGAACTTTCCCTTCGAAGGTTTCCACATGCCCGTCCGGCCAGGCAAGAGATAGCGCGCAGGCAAAATACGCACTTCGGTCCTTATCCCCAAGCTCAAGATTTAACTTATCCATGGCGTAGTTGAAATCACGCTCTTCGCTCCACGGATTATAAGCATATCGCGCAGAATGTATTCCCGGAATTCCCCCCAGTGAAGGAACCACAAGACCACTGTCGTCCGCAAGTGAAACGAGACCAGACTCACCAGTTGCCGATCTGGATTTAATCTCGGCATTTTCTATAAATGTCTGTCCGTCCTCTACCGGCTCAGATAAATCAAGCGCAGCCGATGAGAAAACTTCCACGCCAAAAGGAGCAAGCAAGTCACTGATTTCACGCACTTTTCCCTCATTATGACTAGCGACCACCAGCTTTTTATCAGAAAAGATTCTCGCCATCTGAATTATAATCCTAACGTCTTCCTCTGCATTTTGGTTATTTGTTCAACACCCATACGCGCCAAACGCATCATGCGAAGAAGTTCTTCCTCGCTGAAGGGTTCTTCTTCTGCCGTGCCCTGAATTTCGATGATTTGCCCGCTACCTGTCATAACGAAATTTGCATCGGTTTCGGCGCTGCTGTCTTCATCATAATCCAGATCAAGAACTGGCTGTCCTTTATAAACACCGCAAGATATTGCAGCCACTTCATGTTTCATTGGAATACTTTCCAGTGTTCCGTCAGAAACCATTTTTTGAAAACATTGATAAAGCGCCACATAACCGCCAGAAATGGATGCCGTTCTTGTCCCACCATCCGCTTGGATAACATCGCAGTCAATGCGTATTTGACACTCCCCAAGTGCATCCATATCCACAGCAGCCCTCAGTGAGCGTCCAACAAGGCGCTGTATTTCCTGTGTACGGCCCGATTGCTTTCCGCGGGCTGCTTCGCGGCCCATGCGTCCGTGGGTTGATCTTGGCAACATGCCATATTCACCAGTTACCCAGCCTTTGCCGCTTCCCCGCATAAATGGTGGTGCTTTGTCTTCAAGCGTCGCAGTACAAAGTACATGAGTATCGCCGAATTTAATCATGCACGACCCTTCTGCATATTTTGAAAAACCAAGCTCCATTGAAATGTCACGCATTTGATCTGCGCTACGACCGGAAGGACGCATATATAATCTCCATTTGATAACCAATTAATCTCATGCTTATAGGACCTATTGAACTTCTTTTCTAGTAAATAGAATTGAATTTTATTTTTGCCGCCCGTTGACCTGGTGGGTAAGCATACCTACATTACATCTGAGAAATATGATGAATGTACTGAACGAAAGATCACGGGAAATATTCCGCCAAATTGTCGACGCCTATATTATGACAGGCGAACCAGTTGGCTCACGCACGCTTTCTAAAAAAATTCAAATGCCGCTATCGCCAGCCTCAGTGCGTAATGTCATGGCGGATCTTGAAGAAAGCGGCCTGATTTATTCGCCCTACACCTCGGCAGGTAGAATTCCCACCGATATTGGCCTGAGGTTGTTTGTTGATGGCCTGCTTGAGGTCGGAAACTTAAGCAAGCACGAACGTACCGAAATCGAGGTCCAGTGTAAACATAACGGTCAGCGTATGGAGGATGTGCTTGTACAGGCGACAAGTATGCTATCGGGACTTTCTCATTGTGCCAGCATGGTTATGGCGCCTAAAAAAAACAATCCCCTTAAGCATATTGAATTTGTTCAAATAGGACCCAGGCGTGCACTTGTCGTCATGGTCAGTGAAGGTGATGATGTAGAAAACCGTGTCATAGACGTACCACCAGGCATCACACCATCCGCACTTACTCAGGCAGCAAACTATATTAATTCAAAACTTCTCAACCGAAATTTTGAAGATGCACGCGACCAGATTGAAAAAGAGATCAGCATACATGAAGCTGAACTTGATAGCCTGACGGAAAATTTGGTAAAACAAGGC
>CAXBLS010000067.1:0-17769 GCA_963976585.1 uncultured Kordiimonadaceae bacterium | reverse complement strand
ATTTTAGAGTAAAGTGTTGCGTTGACCAGTTGAGACCACCGTCGAAAGCGGTCATCCGTTAATGGGATTATATTTGAAGTTTCTGTATGCTGTTGTATGAACAAGGTTTATAAATCTAGGATTTGAAATGAATATTATCGAATGTAAATCTGAACAAGAAATTATGGAAACCTATGCGGTGATGAGCCAACTTCGACCTCATGTTGTAAAAGGGGACTATTTGGGCTTGATCCGTGAGATGGAGGATCAGGGGGGCCGGCTTATTGCGGCGATGGAGGGAGAGAAGGTCGTTGGCTGTGCCTTTTTCAGACAGGAAGTCAGGCTGTACACCGGGCCACTATTTTATGTGGATGATCTGGTGACAGATGAAAATACCCGCTCTAAAGGGGTTGGTCACGCCCTTCTTGATTGGGTAGAAAAGGAAGCGAAAGCAAAAGGGATTAAAACAATAGCACTTGATAGCGGGGTACACCGCGAGCAGGGTCATAAATTTTATTTCCGCGAAGGTTTCGCCATAACATCATTTAATTTTAAAAAGACCGTTGAATAAACGAGGCCACATCAATAGACTCACCTCATGAACCCAAATCAAGCAATACAAATGGCGGCGGGCCTTGCCAATCAGGGCAATTTTGCCGAGGCCCAAAAACTCTGTCAGGATCTTCTTGGCTCCAATGATAAATTCCATCCCGCCTATCATTTGCTTTCTCAATTGGCATTTCAGAGCGGCCGCCCCGACATTGCCGTGCAGATGCTGAAAAATGCGGTTGCACTTGATCCAAAACGCGCCAGTTATCACCGCGACCTCGCGGAAGTTCTGCTTCATACGGGTAAAGCAAAAGAAGCCTTTTCAACTATCAACCGCGCATTGGGGTTTGATAGCAATGATCCGAAATCGCATTTTATTGCCGGACTGGCACTGATGAGCAATGGCGAGCAAGTGCAAGCTATTAAAGCTTTCGAGACGACCATAAACATGGACCCCAGTTTTGGCCCGGCCTATAATAATCTTGGCTCACTGCTTGAGGGTGCTGGCAAACTGAGTGATGCCAAAATAAATTACCAAGAGGCCATCAAAATTGACGCAAAAAATGCTCAGGCCCAGACCAATCTGGCATCAATTATGATTGCTGAAGGGGACATTGAACAGGCCAAAGAACATCTTGTCGCCGCGATAAAGGCCCGCCCAGACCATATTGAAGCCCATCATAATTTGTCAGGCATCAAAAAGTACAAAAAGGACGATGAAGATTTAAAAATTCTCGAGCAAATAGCTGAAGACCCATCCCGTCTAACGCCTCTCAATCAGATGCGGCTCGACTTTATCCTTGGCAAGGCTCATGCGGATAGCTTGGATCAAGACCGGGCATTTGACTATTATAATCAGGGTAACGCCAAGATGCGGGCGGGACTGGATTATGATGAAAAGTCAGCCGAAGAATTTAATGAGGCGCTCAAGAAAGTTTTCGGTCAAGACTATTTTGCCACGGCTCATATATCAGACAATAATGATCCAACGCCGATTTTCATTGTAGGCATGCCCCGTTCCGGCTCGACATTGATTGAACAAATTATTGCGAGCCATAGTGATGTGTACGCAGCAGGCGAACTGACGACCCTTGGGAATACCATAAAATCAAAAATTGAAAATTTCCCGCACGGGCTTGAAACGGCTTCGGATCAAGATCTTAGATCCATCGGCGAAGACTATCTGGCCGAGATTAAAAAGCTCGCACCGGACGCGAGGCGCATTATTGACAAGATGCCGGGGAATTATCGCTTTCTTGGTTTGATTTCAAAAATTTTGCCCGGTGCCCGTGTTATTCACACGAGGCGAAATGCTATGGATTGCTGCTTTTCCATCTATACCCGTCTGTTTTTACAGCCAGTGCACTATGCTTACGACATGACCGAACTCGGCCGCTATTACACGCTCTATCAGGATCTGATGAGCCACTGGCGGGAAACCCTGCCCAAGGGTAGCATGACAGATGTTGATTATGAAGATGTCGTCGCCGATCTGGACAACGAAGCACGTAAGTTGATCGAATTTGTCGGCCTCGACTGGCAAGACACAGTCCTCGAGTTTCATAACCAAAAAGGCGCGGTCAAAACCGCCAGTGCGGCCCAAGTGCGAAAACCTATTTATAAAACGTCCATTGAACGTTGGAGACCTTACGAAAAGCACCTCGGACCTTTGATAGATGAGTTAAATGATAAAAAAGAATAAAAAAAGGCGATCAAATGATCGCCTTTTTGTCACTGTCTATCGTCCGAAGGGTTTACTTACGTGCGCTATCAATGCTCCAGATTCCGCTACCGCGCGTGGCGATATACAGCATTGAAAAGCAGAACATGACCGAAAGCTCGCCTTTGTTAACGATTGGAAGCACCAATTCTATGAAGCTGTTGGTTGAGTCTGCTGGTGGATTAAAGGCTTTGCTGCCGTAGTACATCCAGTAGGCCACTGCCATCATGCCTGACCCTAGAAATGCTGCCGGGCGTGTAAAGACACCCAGGAGTACAAAAAGTCCCCCAAAAGTCAGGATCGGCATGCCGATATAAGCCATATACCATACGGTATCCGCCATGCCCCTGGCCATCGGCCAACTGAGGATGTAATTTGTCCCGTGAAACATGAATAAAAAGCCCGTGACCATACGCAGTAATGCATAGGCATGATCCTCGTAGCGTTTCAAAAAATTTTCCATTAACTATCTCCCACATATATTTTGTAAAGTTTTGTTTATCACCTATTATTTATTGTTTTTATATTTCTACATACGGATGATGTAGCATCGCAATCTCCCCTGAGATAGGGGGAGTGTATATCAATTATTCCAACGGTTCAAATTACTTTTTAGCACTCGGGTGAGCGTTGTTATAGACGTCCATAAGATACGCCGTGTCTACGTCCGTATAATGCTGGGTTGTGCTGAGATCGGCATGACCGAGCAGTTCCTGAATGGTGCGAAGGTCACCGCCAGCCGTTAAAAGATGCGTGGCGAAACTGTGCCTAAGGGCATGGGGCGTCGCGGTTGAGGGCAAGCCAAGGGAAATGCGGACCTTCTGCATGGCAAGTTGGACGTTTCTGGCGTTCAGTCTCTTGCCACGCACACCAACGAACAGCGCGTCTCCTGTCTCAAGTGTCTTTGGGCAGGCGCACACATAATTATCAACGGCGTCGACGACCGCGGGCAACAACGGCACTAGGCGTTCTTTGTTGCGTTTGCCTTTCACGGTCATGATGTCACCTTTATCAAGGTCCCCCATGTTCAGGCTGAGCGCTTCAGCGACCCGGAGGCCGCAGCCATAGAGAAGCGTGAGAACGGCGATATCACGAAGAGCAACCCAGTCATGAGTTGTCGGCGCCGCAAAATCGCCGACGTCTTTGATCGCCCGTTTCGCTGCGTCCTCACTGATCGGCCGGGGCAGACGGCGTTTAAGCTTTGGGCTGCTGACTGCATCAATGGCATCATTTTTGAGCACGCCCGTGCGCCTTAAATACTTATAGAACGAGCGCACGGCGCTGAAAGACCTCGCCATACTGGCCGGAGTTAGCCCGTCGCGCCGTCGTGCGGCAAGATAACTTCTGAAATCAGCGGGCTTAAGCGTTTCGAGGAGCTTCTTGTCGGGTGCAGCACCCTTATATTCGCTGAGGAACGATAAGAACTTACCGACATCACGCATATAAGCATCATGGGTGTGCGTGGAAGCGCGTTTTTCGGATATAAGGTAATCTTGCCACTGCTGAAGAAGCGGCATCACTGCAGGATATAGGGTGTGATCTAATTCTTTTGCTTGAGCCATCGGATCAGGCATTTGTGAAATGATTTTCCAAGGAAGCGAAGCAGCTCTGTTCCCTGGCCCGGATAAAACATATCCGCATCACGACTTCCAAAAGCGAGGATGCCGGGCGGGTTATATTTGGTTTGCGGTATTTTTATGAGCGCTTCTGCTTTAACCAGTGATTTGGCAGGACCAAATATATCTTCAGAGACGTCAACATCCCCGCGCAGCTGGACGATATCGTCCCGGCCGAGATATTCGTCCACGCAGCCTTCCGGCAGCAACGCAACTTCCTTAAATGAAGGGGGAACTATAGGATGATCGCCTTCAAAGCATATGCGGATCACATCAATATGCAGCATATCGGCCCAGTCTTGGGTGACTATGTGGCCAATATGATCAAGACTTTCCGTTTCAATGAGACAAAGAACCGCTTCGTGGACCTGAGCTTGAGTGGTCAGATTATTGCGCGAAGTATCAATAAGATGACCCTGGTTATTTTGAAGGTCTTCGAGATTGCTTTTGATCTTTTCGATCATCATATTCTGAAAATCGACAACCTCGTCCCCTTCCGAACGATTGGGCGGTGTGAGGACGCTAAATAGATCTGGATTGTCGATGAGAAAATCGGGATTTTGCTTCAGGAAGGTTTTAACGACTGACGCATCAATAATATCCCCAATGTGTTTCTTTTTACCTGACATTTTCTAGTCCGTTATAGATTGTCCTGTTTTATCCCAATCGGCGATAAAGGCGGCCAAGCCGCTGTCGGTGAGAGGATGTTTAAAGAGCTGATGAACCACTTTTGGTGGGATCGTTGCCACATCGGCACCGATCAAGGCGCTATCAAGGATATGCAGGTTATGCCTCGTGCTGGCGACAAGTATTTCAGTATCGAAATTATAATTATCATAAATGATACGGATTTCCTCGATTAATGCCATGCCGCTTTGTCCGACATCATCATGACGACCAACGAACGGGGATATGAAAGAGGCGCCTGCCTTGGCAGCGAGCAAGGCTTGCGACGCGGAAAAACAAAGGGTGACGTTGACCATTTTGCCCTGATCTGCGAAATATTTGCAGGTTTTTATTCCGTCCGGTGTCATCGGAACTTTAAGACAGACATTGTCGGCAATATCATAGAGGGCGACGGCTTCTTTGACCATGGTTTCATAGTCGGTTGCCGCTACTTCGGCGCTTACCGGTCCATCGACAAGATCGCAAATTTCTTTTGTTACTTCAAAAATATCACGGCCAGATTTCAAAATGAGCGATGGATTGGTGGTAACACCATCCACAAGGCCTAGCTCAACTAGAGGCCTGATTTCATCTATTTCTGCGGTATCAATAAAAAATTTCATGTGGCTTGGTCCTTCGTTTGGTGATTTTATCTTACGTGCCCCGAATTCGTCTTTTGTGCCCCGATTTCATCTTTTATGCAAGACTATATTAAGATAATGTAACTGCACAATGTTAATTCGTAAGGTCCCGATTATTGTCAGAGCTTTTTCCAAGCAAAAGGATACAAGTCTTATTACCGCTTCCTCTAAGCGGTGTGCTTGATTATTTGGCCGATGAAAATATGAACCTGCGACGGGGTGATTTTGTCACCGTGCCGCTTCCTGGTCGCGAACTTCAGGGTGTTGTCTGGGATTTATCGCCAGAAAAAAGCGACGTGCCGCGGGCAAAACTAAAACATGTGATACGAAAATCAGAACTGCCATCACTGCCCGCAAGTCTAATGAAATTTGTCCAGTGGGTGGCTGGATATACGCTTTCACCGACTGGGTCCGTGCTTAAAATGGCGCTGAGCGTACCGCGTAAGTTTGATAAAGAAAAAAAGAAGATTTTTTACCGGTTATCTGCGGATATCCCACAGAAACTCACGCCTGCGAGAAAACGGGTGGTAGATGCAGCGGTTTCAGACATGGCGATGGCCGTTAAGACATGGACCGAACAGGCCGCCGTTGGCGAAGGGGTTATTCGCGGCATGATCAAAGCGGGCCAGCTTCTTCCCGTGGAGGTGAGCGGTGAGGAAAGTTTTCTGGAACCCGATCGGGACATGGCGCGGGCGACCTTGTCTGAGGAGCAGCGAAAGGCCGCGGAACATATCGTCGCAAAGCAGCGATCCGACGCCCACAAAGCCATCCTGCTTGAGGGCGTGACAGGCAGTGGTAAGACGGAAGTTTATTTCGAAGCAATAGCAGAAGCACTGAAGGATAAGACTGCACAGGTTCTTGTGTTGGTACCTGAAATATCCCTTACCACTCAGTGGTTAGACAGGTTCAAGGAACGCTTTGGTGCGGCTCCGGTGATTTGGCACTCGGAAATGACACCGGCGCAACGAAGGCGCGCCTGGTGGGCAACCATTCGCGGTGAGGCGCGGGTTATTGTCGGTGCACGCTCGGCACTTTTTTTGCCTCTTCGAAATCTGAAACTTGTTATCGTTGACGAAGAACATTCGGCGACCTTCAAACAGGACGAAGGGGTCATGTATCATGGTCGGGATATGGCAGTGGTTAGGGCGATGCAGGCAGAGTGCACGATTATTCTGGCCTCTGCAACACCATCTCTTGAGACCATGATCAATGCCGAAAACGGCAAATATGACTGGCTTTACCTCGGTGAGCGTCACGGCCCGGCGGAGCTACCTGAGATGCATACTATCGATCTGCGGCAGCATAAACTCAAGACTGGGTCATGGATCAGCGCGCCCCTTCAACTGGCGCTGGCGGAAAATTTTGCAAACGGAGAACAATCCCTTCTCTATCTTAATCGCCGTGGTTATGCGCCGCTGACTTTGTGCCGCTCATGCGGTCATCGCATGGAATGTCCCCATTGTTCAGCGTGGCTGGTGGAACACCAGAAATTCAAGCGCCTTGAATGTCATCACTGTGGCTTTAATGTAAGGAAGCCGGATATATGCCCGCAATGTGAAAAGGAAGATACTCTCGTCGCCTGCGGACCTGGGGTTGAGCGGGTTGCGGAAGAAGTCGCGGCGCTCTTTCCCGAGGCGCGCCTCGCGGTTATGTCGAGCGATGAAATATCGAGTGCCAGTGCCCTAAAAAGAATGATCGAAAGCATAGAGCGCCATGAGGTCGATTTTATTATTGGCACCCAGATCGTCACCAAGGGCTACCATTTTCCCATGCTGACACTGGTGGGTGTTATTGATGCTGATCTCGGTATGTCTGGGGCGGATCCGAGAGCAGCGGAACGTACATGGCAGCAGCTTGAACAGGTGGCGGGCCGTGCCGGGCGTGCCGAACATGCGGGCAGAGTGCTTTTTCAAACCTACCAACCCGATCATCCGGTGCTGCGGGCTCTTGTCTCAGGTGATAAAGATCTGTTTCTTGAGCAGGAAGCAGCGTCAAGGGAAGCGCAGAATTTACCACCCTACGGCAAGCTTGCGTCATTGATTATTTCTGGGCCGGAAAAAAATAATGTCATGATTTACTGCAAGATGCTGGCAAGGTCGGCGCCTCATCATCAGGATGTTAAAATCCTTGGGCCGGTGGCGGCACCTCTATCCTATCTACGCGGCAATTACCGTTATAGATTTCTCATCAAGGCGAGTGCGAACATAAATATTCAAAATGAGCTGAGCAACTGGCTTTCGCAAATAAAGACAAAGCGCGGGGTAAAAATCCAGGTGGATATTGATCCTTACAGTTTTTATTAAAGGGAAAGATGCTTGAAGAGATATTCCAGCGTCAGAACCCGACCAAGAAACGCCGCATCTTTGATTTTATCTATTTTGAAATACCGGTTCATAAAGGGTGTATCCGGCAGGATCGGAGTTAAATATTCTGCACTCAAAGTTTCTGGCAGGCTTAGGTCTCTCATTTTATGCTGAAGTGCATAACTATAGCGGCGCAGCAATATTGGCCGGTATATGGTCATATTGTTTTTAATCTTGGTCTTTAACGGCACTGGCTCATTAAAACTATAACCATAGTCAGAATGGTAAGCAGCCATTGCAGGGTTGACCCGATTAATGAGATCGCCTTGAAATTTGCCGTGGGTCTTGAATTTCAGGGGCATTTTTAAGGCTGCCTGAATGGTTTCGTAGCAAATAAACGGTGTCAGGAAACTGCCGAGGCGGTTGTTGTTGCTGTTGTCCTTGGCGGTCCAGTAGCGCAAACGAAAACCTGGATATGCATATTCGAGCTCAGTTCTACTCATACAGTCATTTTTAAGTCCCAAGGCGTACTTGATTTTCTCTTTTAAAGTATTTCGGTAGTTATCCTCGGAAAACTCGCTAGTACAGAAGTCGCTTGTGTAACGGGAATAAAAAACATTCAGTAGCTGATCCACCGTGTAGCTTCCATCTGGAAGATAGAAGAAATTTCTGTATATTTCACCGCCTCCGCCATTTAGGATCAAAGTGCCGTCCTCTGCCCGCTCACGTCTGGTTTTCATATTGGCGCCAAAATCGAAGATACCCTCATTGGGAAAGCCGTCGAGGGCATAGAAGTTATCTTTGACGGTGCCACCATACTCATCAACGGTCGGCTTTGGATATTTAGCTTTGTTGATATGATTGATCTTAAACCCTTCGCCTGCGGCGACCGCTTTTGCCACCTTAACGTCGGGGCTGCCATCCGCACCGTAAACATAAACTTCGGGTGTGATCCCCGCGTTTTGTGCTAGGGAGAGCATAAGGCGGGAATCGTATCCACCGGAAAGGGCAGTGGCAATTTTTGGACCATGCGAAGAGACGACGCTCTGCATCTGATTTTGTAAAAGGCTGCTATGTTCCTCAATCAGATCTTCATAAGATGCGTTCGATTGTTCAAAGCTTATCGGCACATTCTTTGTATGTTCCAGAACGCCGTCTTTTGTAAATTCGAAATACTTCAGGCTATCGGCCATTTTGATCTCGATCAGAGGTGTCGTCGCACCGTAATTTGTTTCCTGAAAAGCGTATTCATAAACACCCTGAGCATCGATAGTCCGACCGGGGATGTTTTCGGCCAGCGCAAGAAAAGACGAGCTCCATAGTGTTTGGTCAGAGTTATAAAATATCCGCGAGCCGCCGAGGGGGTCCGAGAGGACAAACAAACGACCAGATTTTTTTATGATCAGCGTAAAAATTCCAAGAAAGCCACTGGGCCGGTAATGATCCGGATCAAAATCATTGAGAAATTGGCTGAGAGCGGTTTTTCCATGCGCGCCCCGATAAAAAAGTGAACCGCTTGACGCGCAATAGTCGCCGCTGTCATTTTCAGCGTAGTTGCAAACTGGTGAAATGATCTTCTCATAGATCATGATGCTATAAGAATCATCATGGATAATGCGGGGATTTTTTGATCCTTGGGCAGCCAAAGTTTGGGTGATAGCGCCCTGTGTATAGGCCTCCACTTTTTTTCTGTTATATATGACGAAATCGCCCATTCAACCCACTCTCTATAGACCAATATCCTGTCGGTCCGGAATTTTTATTTTATCTCAAGGCATTATAGTGTGCTTAAAAAAGTTAACAACTATAATTCCCGCCTCAAATATGTGCGAAAAGGATAAATTATATATGAATCTAATGCGGATTTTTGTCATATTAAAAGAAAAAAATTCATCAGGGCAAATTGCCTTCTTGCAGTATGGGAAACTGTGTGCTAGGTATCGCCCGACTATTGATAATTTATAACGGTTTTTCGCACCCAAATAATACTAATTAACGGGACTCTTTGGCGGATAATGTGTTAGAAATTATTTGTTTTTTATCCGTAGAATGATTCTGGGTGTGAACCGTTCTTGAACTAAAAGGAAGACATCAAAGTGTCATCTGAAAAAGCAGACAATATTGCTTCTGAAAAAATATCGCTTTCTGGCCTCGCTGGTCGTTATGCCGTGGCGTTATTTGAGCTAGCAGAAGAAGAAAAGAAACTGGACCAGGTCGCCGACGAGCTTGATGCTCTTGGCGCGTTGCTTGAAGAAAGTGAAGAACTTCAGGTTCTGACCACAAGTCCGGTTATCTCCCGCGCCAATCAATCTGCCGCGATGGCCGAAATGGTAAAAGCTGCGGGCTTTTCAAAAACAGTTGAGAATTTTATCGGTGTGGTCACCGCCAATCGCCGTCTTGATCAACTGGCAAATATTATAAATGAATTCGGCAGAATGCATTCTCATCACCGCGGTGAAGTGAACGCATCTGTAACAACGGCTTATAAGCTTGATCAATCACAGCTTGACGCGCTTAGCGCCAAGCTTAAATCTATGGTTGGAAGTGACGTTAATGTGGAAGCAGACGTGGACAATGAATTGCTTGGTGGCATGGTTGTTCGTGTAGGTTCCCGTATGATTGACAGCTCACTTAAGACTAAACTTGCTAATCTTGAAGCAACAATGAAAGAGGTTGGATAATGGACATCCGTGCAGCGGAAATTTCCAAAATATTGAAAGAACAGATCGCTAATTTCGGTGACGAAGCAGAAGTGTCTGAAGTTGGTAAAGTTCTCTCAGTTGGTGACGGTATCGCCCGTGTATATGGTCTGGACAATGTACAGGCTGGTGAAATGGTTGAATTTCCGGGTAGTGTACGCGGAATGGCACTTAACCTTGAAGCTGACAATGTTGGTGTTGTTATTTTCGGGTCTGACAGTAACATTAAAGAAGGCGATACAGTTAAGCGCCTTGGAACCATTGTGGACGTCCCGGTTGGTAAAGGGCTTCTTGGCCGCGTTGTTGACGCGCTCGGTAACCCGATTGATGGCAAAGGTCCGCTCACTGATGTTACACGCGAACGTGTTGAAGTTAAAGCACCAGGTATTATCCCTCGTAAATCTGTGCATGAGCCAGTTCAAACAGGCCTTAAGGCCATTGACGCTCTTGTCCCAGTAGGACGCGGACAACGTGAGCTGATCATTGGTGACCGTCAAACTGGTAAAACTGCTGTTGCTATTGATACTTTTCTAAACCAGAAAGACGTAAACGCTGGTGATGACGAAGGTAAAAAGCTTTATTGTATCTATGTAGCGGTTGGACAAAAACGTTCAACGGTTGCTCAGATCGTTAAAACTCTTGAAGAGCGCGGCGCCATGGAATATTCCATTGTTGTTGCTGCGACGGCGTCCGAGCCTGCACCGATGCAGTTCCTTGCACCATATACCGGCACAGCAATGGGGGAATTTTTCCGTGATAACGGAATGCATGCTTTGATTGTTCATGATGACCTTTCAAAACAGGCTGTTGCGTATCGTCAAATGTCGCTACTACTTCGTCGTCCTCCTGGACGTGAAGCATATCCTGGTGACGTTTTCTATCTTCATTCACGTCTTCTTGAACGTGCGGCCAAGATGGGTGATAACGCTGGTAACGGATCTCTTACCGCGCTTCCTATCATTGAAACGCAGGCTGGTGACGTGTCCGCTTATATTCCGACAAACGTAATCTCGATTACTGACGGTCAGATTTTCCTTGAAACGGAGCTCTTCTATCAAGGTATTCGCCCGGCGATTAACGTGGGTCTTTCAGTTTCTCGTGTGGGATCATCTGCTCAGGTTAAAGCCATGAAACAGGTTTCTGGTTCCATTAAACTTGAACTGGCTCAATACCGTGAAATGGCAGCGTTCGCACAGTTTGGTTCTGACCTTGACGCCTCAACCCAGCATTTGCTGAACCGCGGAGCACGTCTGACAGAACTTCTGAAACAGGCTCAATATTCACCGATGTCAGTTGCCGAGCAGGTTGTTTCGATCTTCTCTGGTGTCAATGGCTACCTCGATAAAATCGCTGTTGGTGATGTAACACGTTTCGAAGAATCACTAATTTCAGAAATGCATGCAAATCATAGCGATGTGATGGATGCCATTACCAATGAAGGTAAGGTTTCTGACGATACAACGGCGAAACTGAAGGATATTATCGGCGCATTTGCAGGTAATTTTGTTTAAAGCATTTGAAACCATAGGATAGGTCAGTATGGCTAACCTCAAAGACCTCAGAAACCGAATTGCCAGTGTGACTTCGACGCAAAAGATCACCAAAGCAATGAAAATGGTTTCTGCATCAAAGCTTAAAAGGGCGCAGGACGCTGCGGAATCAGCGCGTCCTTACGCCGAACGCATGGAAAATGTTCTCTCTTCACTTGCTTCAAGCATGAAGGGACAAGCTGGCGGGCCAAAACTTCTCTCAGGTACCGGCAACGATCAAAAGCAATTGGTTATTGTTGCGACGTCCGAACGTGGGCTTTGTGGCGGTTTTAATACAAACATCGTTAAAGCGGCGAAAGCAAAAATCAACGATCTTCTTAATGACGGTAAAGATGTAACGATCATAACCATCGGGAAGAAAGGTGCGAATGTTCTTAAGCGTGAATATTCAGCCAGAATGGTCGAGCATTTTGATATGTCCCACGTGAAGAATTTAGCATTTGCAGACGCGGCACCAATATCGGCCCGTCTCATAGCGAAATTTGAAGCAGGTGAATTTGATGTCTGCACGCTTTTCTTTGCGAAATTTATTAATGTTCTTACCCAGGTCGTGACCCCACTTCAGCTGATCCCTGCGTCAATTGATGAAGAGAGCGGTACAGACCTTGGCGGTGCTTGTTATGAGTATGAACCGGATGAAAATGAAATTCTGGAAGAACTGCTTCCGCGTAATGTGGGTGTACAGCTTTTCCGTGCGTTGCTTGAAAATGCAGCCAGTGAACAGGGGTCCCGTATGACTGCGATGGATAACGCAACCCGTAATGCTGGCGATATGATTGATAGCCTTCGTACGACTTATAACCGATCACGTCAGGCTGTGATTACAAACGAACTTATTGAAATTATTTCTGGCGCGGAAGCGCTTTAAGATAAACGGAGCGGGCAATGGGCCCCGGGAGTTAATAAAATTATGACAACAGAAAATAAAGGCTATGTAGCTCAGGTAATTGGTGCGGTTGTTGACGTTAAGTTTGACGGCGACCTTCCTGCCATTCTTTCTGCATTGGAACTTGACAATAACGGTAACCGTCTGGTTCTTGAAGTTGCTCAGCATCTTGGCGAAAACACGGTGCGTACCATCGCGATGGACAGTTCAGACGGTCTTGTGCGCGGTATGCCAGTAACGGACACTGGCGCACAAATTTCAGTGCCAGTTGGTCCAAAAACACTTGGCCGTATCATGAACGTTATTGGCGAGCCGATTGATGAGCGTGGCCCTATCGGTCATACGCAAACGTCACCAATTCACGCTGAAGCGCCTGAATTTATTGATCAGTCAACTGAATCAGAAATTCTCGTGACCGGTATTAAAGTTGTTGACCTCCTCGCGCCATACGCGAAGGGTGGTAAAATTGGCCTCTTCGGCGGTGCCGGTGTTGGTAAAACAGTTCTTATCATGGAACTTATTAACAACATCGCTATTGGTGCTGGTGGTTATTCCGTGTTTGCTGGTGTGGGTGAGCGTACTCGTGAAGGTAACGACCTTTACCATGAGATGATCGAGAGTAAAGTTATTGACCTTGAGGGTGACGATTCGAAAGTGGCGCTTATTTACGGTCAAATGAATGAGCCCCCTGGCGCTCGTGCTCGTGTTGCTCTATCTGGTCTGACGGTTGCGGAATATTTCCGTGACGTGGAAAATCAGGACGTGCTTTTCTTCGTGGATAACATTTTCCGCTTTACACAAGCTGGTGCTGAAGTGTCCGCGCTTCTTGGCCGTATCCCTTCTGCTGTGGGATATCAGCCAACTCTAGCGACCGACATGGGTACTTTGCAGGAACGTATTACATCGACCAACAAAGGATCGATTACATCTGTGCAAGCGATTTATGTGCCGGCCGATGACTTGACCGACCCTGCGCCTGCGGCTTCATTTGCCCATTTGGATGCGACAACAGTGCTTAACCGTGCGATTTCAGAACTTGGTATTTACCCTGCTGTGGATCCGCTCGATTCAACATCGCGTATTCTGACTGCTGAAGTTGTTGGTGATGAGCATTATAATATCGCCCGTGAAGTTCAGGAAATCCTGCAAAAATATAAATCACTTCAGGACATCATCGCCATTCTCGGTATGGATGAACTTTCAGAAGATGATAAACTTGTGGTATCACGCGCTCGTAAAGTTCAGCGCTTCATGTCACAGCCTTTCCATGTTGCTGAAGTATTTACCAATATGCCAGGCAAGTTTGTTGCTCTTGAAGATACAATTCGCAGCTTTAAAGAGATCGTTAACGGTGATCATGATGACCTTCCGGAAGCAGCCTTCCTGATGGTTGGTGGTATCGATGAAGTTATCGAAAAAGCTAAGAAAATGGCTGCTGAAGCAGCATAATAAGCAAGGAATATACGGTTATGGCCGATAAGCTTCATTTTGAACTGGTTTCGCCAGCAAAACTTCTCAAGTCAGCTGATGTTGATATGGTCGTTGTGCCGGGCAGCGAAGGTGACTTTGGTGTGTTGCCGCAACATGCACCGGTGGTTTCAACACTTCGAACTGGTATCATTGAGGTCCATAACGATAGCAACACTGAAAAGCTATTGGTCGTTGGTGGCTTTGCTGAAGTAAATTCGGAAGGCCTTACAATACTCGCTGAAATTGCCAAGCCGCTAGCAGATGTGGACAGAGCGACTTACGCCGCCGAGCTGAAGAACCTTGAAGAAGATGTTCAGGACGCTAAAGATGATGAGACGAGAGAGCGAGCGGAAAAGGCTCGTGATCAGATCGTCTCAATTATCGAAGTTTTGGACCGCGAAGCCGCTTAAGCTTTCATAAAGCATTACTTAAGCCCTGCTAGGAAATTTCTTAGCGGGGTTTTTATTTGTCCGGATCGCAGTCTTCGCCGCCGCAGTGACGGTAAAATGATGCGCATTGGGAGCACATGGCGGAAAGAGGTAGGGTGATCACTGGTGCTAAAATAAAAATATGGATGTAGGAACTGGTATTCAAAATTTCACCAGAGTAAAAAAGATCAAGTCCAATACTCTTTTGATAGATGTATAATATCCCGAGCGAGAATGTCAAAACGGGCATAAAAATCGCAACAAAGCTTAAAAACATGCGAAAAGTATTCTTTTTCGTTAAACGCCATGACGTGAGAAGGCCAATTCGTTTGCCGATGGTGCGGGCACATATAGCCAGGGTAAAACGCAAGAACACCAGATATGTAATCATGCCTGTCACTGATATAATGACGATATAGCGCATAAACTCGCTGTCGGTGAGCTTGATAAAATCGGAAATGCTGTCATTGAGATCCAGATAGCTTACAATTAGGGTTAGGATAGCAAGAAACGCAATGATAAGCATTGAGCTGAGACCAACTAAAAACAACACTTTCGTCATCATAACGAAACTACGTGTCAGAATCGGCCATATTTTGCGGCGTAGGAGATGTTGTGGGCCGAGAAGATAAAGCCTGTGCCACAGGATCACACAAGGGATCGCCCAGAAATATGTGGTCAATATATAAAGCATAAAAGACAGATTGTAGCCTTTTGGTACAATTTCATGCGAGGCTCGTGGGAGAAAGAACGGGTCAAACAGGCCCAACAATCCAACCAGAGTAAATGGCAAGAACGCTATAAAGGAAATCATTAGATGATTCCATTTATAATGCCAGAGACTAGCATACGCGTCTTTGACGCTGGTGTTAACACAGAGTATGGTACAGTCTTGTTTCATGTTATGCCGTGATATCCATTCTATGGTTTTTGTCGTCAGGGCCAGTGGGAACCAGATACTTATATATCTGTGCACCAGAGCTCATAATCATAATATTAGGAAGCAATAGAAGAGGAAACAAAAGGTAGGCGACAAGGTTGATTGTCGCTTCGCTGGCTGTGAAATTCTCGATTATCATCAGTGCTGCTGTCGATGGTAACATCGCAGGTATAAAACTAAACAAGCCAATGAGGATCAGCTCCTTATTATTATCGCGTGTATAGTAATATGCAGACTTCATAGGAAGCACTGCTTTATTCAAGGCAAGGCTTATGAAGGTTGGCTGCACTCTCATTGTTATTAGAAGCATAACAATTAACATTGAGAGGTTAACCACTGTCGTTGAAATCGCCTCACTCAATGCGGTTTCGCCGAAAACTGCCTGGATGATTGTCACGAAGAGCCCGAATAACAGCACTAACGTTAGAATAGCTAAAAACAAAACGCAGAGCAGGGCAAGTATATAAGCGGCCATCTTGAAAAACACACTGAGCAATTCACTTGTATTAATTTTGAAAAGCTCGCCCTTTTCCAGCATAAATATTCTGTAGAAAAAGATATTTATGACCACCAGTATTATAACGCTGATAGCGACATAAAAAACAAGTGATTGGTAATCGAAGTTCATTGGCTCGATCGCAGGCTCAGGTAAATATCTTGAGATTAAATAGATGGGAACTGCTAAAATGTACGAAAATATGAGCCATGATTTGACATTATTTAGTACCGCAATGTAGGCTTTTCTCAGAATATCCATTATTGGGAGAGGAATATTTTTGTCGTCGATCATGGTTTACTCCGCAAGATAGGAAAATTTTTCGGCGAGAGTTTTATAGATATCTCGTTTGAAAGGCACGATGATATTTTCAAGTTCCGCCATCTCGGCCCACCTCCAGGTTGAAAACTCCGGCTTGTCGGTTTCAATATTTATGTCACCGTCTTCACCATTAAAGCGCATCACGTACCATTTCATGGTTTGACCGCCGTAGCGGCCTTTCCACACTTTCCCGTAGAGCTCATCTGGAAGATCATATGTAAGCCAGCCCTCATGTTCGGCGATAATAACAGCTTGTGTTACGCCAGTCTCTTCTTCCAGTTCGCGAATAGCGGCGGCCTTTGGGTCCTCACCATCATCAATACCGCCTTGCGGCATTTGCCATGCTTCTACGGTCGTGTCTATCCTGCGGGCTACGAAAACCTTACCTTCATCGTTAAGAAGCATAATGCCTGCGCATGGACGGTAGGGGAGTTTTTTTATGTTTGCTGACATTATTTTACTGGCTGTCGGTTTGCGATTGCGGTAACAGGGACAAGTTCGATGCCTTTTTCGGCCAGCGTCTCGGCCCAGGCGGCAATTTCATTTATGGAAAGCGGTGTCGCACGGGCAAGCCCAAGTGCTGCGCCAAATGTATTTGCCGTTATCTCGAGCTCTGCAAGCTGTTTCTGAATTTCTTCTGAGGTTATGACGTTATCGATATATCGGTCATTTATGGCACGAGGCATATTCAGGTTGCGCGCAACACGGGCGGCCATGCTAAATCGGGTCGAGCGGCTATCGACCAACATGAGACCACGGCTTTGAAGGTCCGTAAGGACTGGCGTAAGCGCTTCTTCCGACGCTGTGAATTTCGAGCCCATGTGATTAACAACTCCAACATAGCCGGTGACCTGAGAAAGAAGCCAATCAAGTTTAACCAGATTATTACTCGGACTTGTATCGGCGATCAGTGTATGGGGTCCCGGATCGTTATCCGGATAATTGAGCGGCTCCGTGGGCAGCATCAGAAAACCCTCGTGACCTTTGGCCCGTGCCTTATCCATCCAGGATTGAAGATTTCGACCATATGGCGATAGAGCGAGATCAATCTGGCCCGGCAGGGTATCAATTGCAGCATTACTACCGCGTGAATTTAGGCCTATATCCGTGATCAGGATGGCAATCCGTGGGGCGTCTTCGCTTCCTGCAAAAGGTCGCGCATATTCCTTCCAGGCGATCAATCCATCAGGACCAAGAGCAGGCTTAAGCCCATTGTCACCCCTGATTAAGAGATTTTCATTGGGGGCTTGCGTTCGGTTGTGGAATTGTGGTTGAAGGCTGAACGGCAACTTTTTCTGGTCGGTCGGCTGACTGGGTATCCGTATTTGTTTGTTGGGGTTCATCTAGCTCTTCTTCCACGACTGCCGCATTGGTTGCTGGCGGTATGCTTGAGGTATCTTCATCTGCTTCATCCGCTAAAGCGATTACAGGTGCCGGTGTTTCGACCACAGGCTGAGGATCATCAGAAAGATATATCCACGCAACGGTGAGGGTGATCATAAAAA
>CAXBLS010000066.1:0-18011 GCA_963976585.1 uncultured Kordiimonadaceae bacterium | reverse complement strand
ATAAATCTCCATCAAAATATGCTTCCACACCAGAAAGGGGCTTGTTATCAATATTTAGCGCTCCAAGAACATGTGCAAACAACCTACCATGTGGGTAAATTCTCTTTTCAGCATCTGAAGTCTCAAGACCCGGATCGCCGATCTGTTTGACAGCATGAAGTTGCTTGGGTGTTAATCTGCGCTTTATCCAGCCGTGATTGCCCTTAGCATTTAGAACTTTCATAACATCGTCATAAGTAAGTTCAGGGAAGATAGCCGCAATTTTTGTTGCGATTTCTTCAGGAGGTGACTTCAAATTCCGTTTTGAAACGGCAAGCGAAGGAGTTTTGAGGTTGGTGGCGAGAATAACTCCGTTGCGATCAACAATATCCGCCCGCGCCATCAATAGGGAATTATTGGCATTTCCTGTGCGGTAATAGGACGAACTATCAGCCTGAAAAACACCGACCGAAATTAGTTTCACCACGAGCATTAAAAAACCCAAAGTGAATAAAGCCATCACAAAAATTATTCGGTTTCGGGCAACTTCAATCGCACCTTGGCGCATTCCCTCCACTCGCAAGTCAATTGGCTTCACTTATTGTTTCCCTATTCTTAATTACCTATTTTTGCCAAAATACGCGCATACAAACCTTGTTGACTAACATCTTCTTTCGGCAACTCAGTCACTTGTTCTTTCTTCACTGGTTGACTGAGGCTTACCATGCGGACATTTCCATTATTTCTGGTTGCGACCTTTGGATCCGGTTTCTGCCGGGGTAGAAGAAGCTGAAAATTATCAACTGGTAGATTTGCCATCTGAATATTGTCCCGTACCGTTAGAGCCTCTACATCTGTGGCAAGTTGGTCCGTTGTCGTCGCAGCGAGTGCGAGATGGCGACGACTGAGACGCTCAAGACGTTCCGGCCTCGACAGATAAGACATTTCCGCTTTCAAAACCTTAATCGCTTCGCGGTCCATCAATATTTGTGCGCTGATATCCCGCTTTTTTTCCTCAAGGTCGTAGGTTGTCTGTTTGAGATTATAAACAGACGCTGTAGAAATCATTACCGTCAAAATTGCAAATGCTGCAAATATCTTAATCATTCTTTTCCTCCTGTGCCCAAGCAGGTGCATCGGTGCGCACCGCTGCTCTCAGCTTTGCTGACCGCGAGCGAACGTTTATTTTTATTTCGTCTGCTGATGCTTTTTTGCCGCCGCGATACATCATCTCAAATGTTGGTTCGGGCATATCCGTGCCACGCGCAGGCATATGACGCGAGCCGCGTGAAATATCACCACTTTTCAGCTTGAAAAATTCCTTGACGATCCTATCTTCCAGAGAATGAAATGTGACTACGCAAAGCCGACCACCCGGGGCCAGAATTCTTTCGGCGGCTTCCAGCCCTCTTCTCAATTCGCCAAGCTCATCGTTGACATAAATCCGCAGCGCCTGAAATGTTCTGGTCGCGCCATGAATTTGTCTCTTACCTTTTTTATATTTAGGTCCGCCAACCGCTTTTTCCACAACCCTCGAAAGCTCAAGCGTACGATCAAAGTTTTTTTCCGTCCGGGCCTCAACGATTGCCTTCGCTACCCGGCGCGACGCGCGCTCTTCACCGTAACGATAAATAATGTTTGCCAGCTCTTCTTCGTCCATTTCATTAACGACATCCGCAGCCGTTTGGCCCTGGTGTCCCATCCGCATATCCAACGGCCCATCTTTCATGAATGAAAAACCTCTCTCCGCTTGATCAAGCTGCATGGAGGACACACCAATATCGAGCACGATGCCGTCCACATAATCCTGGCCATTGGCTTTAAGGAGCTTTTCCATATCCGAAAAGCAACCCTCAAGAAGCTGAAATTTCCCCTTAAATTCATTCTTAAGCAAATCGGCTGCCTCAACCACAGTCGGGTCACGATCGATAGCCCAAAGCATGGAAACACCCTTTTGAAGTATCGCGCGGCTGTAGCCACCCGCACCAAATGTTCCGTCGACATACACTTTGTTATTTTCTGGGTTTAGCGCTTCAAGCACTTCATCGAGCATGACGGAGATATGATCTTGTGAGACAGTGTTTCGCTCATGGGCGGAGCTAGGAGCGATCATCATTCTCTCCCTTGGCTTTTTCGAATCTGAACTTCAAAAGATCTCTTTTTTCTTTGACTTTAGTGCGCGCTATATCAAGCTCGCGTTTGAACGCTTCAGGTTCCCATATTTGAAAGGTTTTACCTTTACCGGCGAAAGTCGCTGACTCCGTTATGCCAGCAAATTCCATCAGCTCCTGAGGTAAGATGATCCGGCCATTACCATCAAAGCTAAGCTCAACCAGTCCCGACATAAGGGCGAGACTAAATTCATCATGCTCATCAGAATATGGCGCGAACCCTTCGAGGCTGTCATTTACTTTTTCAATATGAAGAAGGTCGCAGCATTCAATGGCTTCATGGTTGACCGCTTGATACATAACAATTGATTTTTGGAACCCAGAAGGTAGCGCAGCACGAAATTGAGCTGGGACAGAGACCCGGCCCTTTTGATCCACCTTATTGGTATATTTCGACATAAATAACGGCATATTGTCGCCCAAAAATTTTGTTTACATAAAAATTCAGATTGCTGCAGGCTTTTGCCCCACTTTTATCCTCTAAATGGAATATCATGGGTTTTTATGCCCGTCAATGGAATTTAATGTTAGTTACATGGGGTTAACAATCCATTAATTTATACTCATAAATTAATAATATCATTTAATTACAGCATGTTATTATCATAATATGAATTTCAACAATCAGCAAAAACCGCCATGACAAAAAACCCATCAAATGGGTTTTGATGGGTAAGCCATGGTAAAATATTGGAATTGCCCCAAAAACAGGCTAAAGACTCGGAAAATATTAGAGAATCGGCATCATCTGACTATGATCAGTCGAGACGGTCACCCAAGGAGCCAAATATTTCCTTGACCCTATCCGGCGAATAAGAGAATTCAAGGCCAATAAAACCGTTATTGACCCAGGAAACTTTAGAGGGGATATCGCTTAAATCTTTAAAAGTAATTAAAAAATCTGAACCGCGTTCCAGGGGAAGGTTAAGCTTAATTTTCGCTCCACTGAGAGACAGATCATAGGCGACCGCATCAAAATAGTAACTACCAACATCAATTTTCGATTTGATCAGCACTTTCTGGCGATTGCTTTTTCTTTTTTGAAATTCAGTGTTCAATTTAATTATCATGTTCCTGCTTTTAACTTTTTTAATTTACGTCAATCCAGTGCTAAAAGCACATGAAAAATAAAGCCCCCTGCTTCTTCTTAGTTTAAGTGAGTTGCGAGAACACCCAAATTCGACTTTATATTATTGGGGGCCTCTTTAAAATGAAGACCGACAAACCCTTCTGCATACCAAACGACCTTCGCGGCCTGATGAAGCTTATCTTTTATCTTCACAATGACACGGGAATTTTCGCTCAGGGGAGCACCTACCTTAAGCCGCACGCCACCTAGTGAGATATCGTATGCAGTACAATCGATGTGCTGGCCTTCAATGTCAAGCTCAGCAGGAAGCACGATTGCTTTCCGGTTGTGCTTACGCATCGACTTCAAAATATTTTTCACTTCATTTATAGGCATTCATCATCCTAACCAGAATTCTCCAATAAGCAGAATAATTCGTTCAAGTTAATAAATAGTTTACTTCTTGGGTACATCGCTACTTAAGATGGTCGTCAAAATATCTTTTCTGAGTTTCATAAACATGCCGTTTTCTCATTCTATCCGCCCCCAAGCGATGTGTTTGACCGGGATAGGCCATGAAGTCGAATTGTACAGCGCGCTGCTGCATTTCATCGATCAGCATACTCGTGTGATTGAAAAGTACATTATCATCAGCAAGTCCGTGCAAAATAAGAAGATTACCTTTCAAACCATCAATGTACGGAAAAACACTACTTTTCTCATATGCGTTGTCATCACCATTTGTATGTCCAAGAAAACGTTCAGTATAATGAGTATCATACAGACGCCAATCAGTTACAGGTGCACCTGCAACACCAACTTTAAAAACGTCAGACGCTTTGAACATACTCATGAGTACCATATATCCGCCGTAACTGTGCCCTTGCACCGCCATTTTACCACTGTCAATAAAATCGAGTGTTTTCAGATACTCAGCCCCCGCGACCTGATCTTCTACCTCGACTTCACCCATATGATGATAGAGCGCACCAGCGAATTTCGTGCCCTTGTTGCTGGTGCCGCGGTTGTCGAGTGTAAAGACAACATAGCCGTCCTGTGCCCAAACCTGATGGAGTGGGTCACCCCAGGATTTTTTGACCAATTGAGACCCAGGTCCGCCATAAAGCGCAAATATCACCGGATATTTTTTACCCGCCTCCATATTCACCGGTTTATACATGCGGTAATGCAATACATCACCATGCTTATTATTCACGGTACCAAATTCCGGGCTAATATGCTGATCCAGATAAGGATAGTAAGGATGATTACCATCAAGCCTATTTTCCTCAATCCACATTTCACGCTCTCCACTTAGATTATGGATAGCGACCTGAGTGGGTTGGTCAGGCGTTGAAAAACGGTCAATATATCTATCTCCTTCTTTAGAAAACGTAACGACATGCCATCCCTCTCTGGTTGAAACTTTTTTCGGGTTTGTCTGTTTATTACTGTCAAGTGGGACCATATAAAGATGACGCTCCAAATAATCAGTAGCATTGGCAGAGAAATAGACATTTTGTTCAGACACTTTAACCGCACCGCTTACGACCCAGTCACCATCGGTCAATTGGTTTATCAAAGTTCCATCATTTTTATAGTGATAAATATGGTTGTAACCAGATCTCTCCGACTGCCATAAAAATTCCACTCCGTTTTTAAGGAATTTTAAGCTGTGATTTAAATTGATCCATGTGTCAGACTGCTCCACAAGTACATTTCGGTTCTGCCCTGTCTGCGCATTGGCAAAGTTAAGAGAAAGTCTTGTTTGTTCACGGTTTTCAATTTGATAAAAAATACCGCTGCTATTTGGAACCCAACTGACGCGTGGAATATAAATATCTTCATTATCACCAAGGTCGACCCATTTGGTTTCACCGGTTTCGATATTCATGATGCCAAGCTTGACAGTGACATTGTTGGTTCCGGCACGTGGATATCTTTCCTTTAAAACGTTAAACCCATCACGTACCACTTCATAACGCCCACGTTCATCAATATTTTTTTCGTCAAATTGGATATAGGCAATATATTTTTCATCTTCTGACCACCAATAGCCAGTATCGCGGTCCATTTCTTCCATCGCCACAAACTCCGCCACACCATTTTTTACTGTAGGCGAAGAAGAAGTGGTTAATGTTTTATGGGCTTTGCTATTCACGTCTACTATATGAATATTATTACCTTCAATATATGAGGCATAGTTTCCTTGCGGGGAAAAGCGACTGTCCAGTTCATATTCATCATTATTTGTCAGGCGATTAGTAGAACTACTATCAAGAGAATATTCAAAAAGGTCTCCTCCCAGCGGGAACAAAAGTTTCTTTCCATCCTTCGACCAGGAAAAATCGACAATTCCCAGGTTTGTAATTCTCATGCGCTCGCGGCGACCACGCTCTTCTTCAGATAGCTGTTCTGCCCCCCCGGTGATATCGCTCGCCTTGACCAGAAGCCGCGCCGTTTTATCTGCGATATTATATTCCCACAAATCAAGAACCCGCGAATTTTCAGGACTACTTCTCAGAAATGTGACACGGGCACCGTCCGGCGAAAACTTAAGTCCACTCGGCACCGACCCACTAAGACTGCCATTTTCCGTAATCTGTTTTATTGTAAGGCCACCTGCTGCCAGAGCAGGAAGCGTCAAAACAGTCACTGTTGCCAATGCCATCACCATGTTTCTGAAGAATAACATCCCATACACCTTCTTATTGTTTCATTAATTGCTGGGATGTTATCAATGAAGCAGAATCAAATCCATAGAAAAAATATTGGCGCGCGAACTTTAAAAAAGGTCAGATGGCCTATAAGCCGGGTTCTGTCCGGTGGTTTCCCACCTGTAAGATCATTCATCTAGGGACGTTGTTGCCAACGGCCTCTTGCAATCAACCCGAACGACACTTCGAAAGATAAGCGGCCGAAGCCAGTCGTTCCTATTCGATTTTGCACCCGGTGGGGTTTACCATGCCCTTTCTGTCACCAGAAAGGCGGTGCGCTCTTACCGCACCCTTTCACCCTTACCAGCCGAGGCTGGCGGTTTGCTTTCTGTGGCACTTTCCCTGAAGTCACCTTCGCTGGTCGTTAACCAGCACCGTTCTTCCGTGGTGCCCGGACTTTCCTCTCCTGTATTCATAAAAATACAGCAGCGATCTTCCAGCCATCTGACAGGGTGTTGTTTATCCTATAAGTGCAGTAAATAGCAAGATATCTGTGCCCAAGCGCAGACGTTCCTAGTCTAAGCTTTGCGCATACTCGCCGAGAAGGTCTTTTATTTGCTCGGCATCTTCAATAAATCTGAGACCAACAAAATCATCGGCGTGCCATGAGACCAATGCCTCAGTAAACTCAAAATTTTTAATTTTAATTTTCACCTTCGCACCTGTCGCCAGTGGTAAATCAAGTTTGAGACGAACGCCACCAAGGGATATATCATAGAGAGTGCATTTGAATTCAAACTCATTGACTAGTAAAACAGCAGGCCAAACAACAGTTCGACGCCTGTACGAACGAAGAACTTGTAGACCATCACGAATATTATTCCTATTCGCGGCTTCGGACACTTTTACTGCTTTCTTTTTTGCCATATTTTTGAACGATCCTTACCCTATAAGTTTTCATTCCATTCAAAACAATAATGCATATTATGCCAATAAAGTTACTAAAATATCAAGATTAGTGTTTTTTTTGCTGGTATTAAGCCTCGTTCTCAGGCAGATTGGGGCCAAATTTGAACCTAAAAAGTAGAATATTCTATATGATTAAGAATTCAAAGTTATTTACTGTTATGGCGATACTGATATCCACTCTCTCACTGACTGGATGTGGAGAAAAGGGCCTCGTCATTAAAAATGGCCCCGCGGGACCAAATACGGGTGATCTAATCGATCCGCTGCCAGAAGGTTTAGTTGCAGATAAAGCGAACGCCCGTCACGGAGAGAATGACTTAAAGCCGAATATTAACTAAGCTTTTGCTCAAGCAGAGATCCAAGCCTTTGCATCGTTTCAGCATCCAACTTCCCGTCAATGTTATCCTGTCTGAAATGTCGCTGAAACGCGGTGATGATTTCTGACGGATTATTTTTACAATCCGCAACATCGTAGCCATAGGCTTGAAGATTTCTCAAGAGTTCATCCAGATCAACTTTAATATCCATCTGTTCCGAGCTGTCCACCGGCCAGCAACCAACACCATTTTTAGATAATTTTTCCCAGTCAAATAGTTCACCAGGGTCGATTTTGCGGCGCCAGGCCACATCACTATGGCCGAGCACATAACATGGTTTTATGTCATGGCGATCTATGATTTTCTGAGCAAGGCTGATAACCGCCGCCATTTGCGCCTCCGGAAAATCCCGATATATGCTTTCATAACCGGGATAAGCATGCCCTGAATTGACGATCTCGATACCAATCGAAAGATCATTGATAGTATCGTCTTCCTCCCATTTGGACGCACCAGCGTGCCACGCCCTTTTGTCTTCATCTACCAGCTTATAAATTTCGCCATCTTCCTCAACCAAATAATGAGCACTTACTTTAGCTTGCGGGTCACAAAGTCTCTCAAGCGCCTCCGCGCCAGTAGCCATGCCCGTGTAATGGAGAATAAGGTATTTTATCCCCGCACCCGAGCGATCATCAAAATTGGGAGATTTAAGCACCTTCATTTGCAATAACCTTTGAACGTCTTTTTAGCTGCCAATCACGGTAATGGATAATACCAAGCCCGCTGAGGGTCACAAAAGCTCCGGCAATGAACTTGCCCGATAACGTCTCACCAAGAAAGATGACCGACCCAATTGTCGCAAATACAGGAACACTGACCATGAACGGTGATATCAGTGTCACCGGATAGCGTCTGAGCAGGTAATTCATACCCCCATACCCAACAATGGTTGAAAGCACGGACGTATAAAGCACCATCATAATACCCACAATATCCATATTCATGACTTGCTCAACATGATCCTCTTCAAATATCAAAGTCATGATAATGAAGACAGGAACACTATAAAAGGATATCCAGGCCTGGGTTTGAAAAACGGGAATAGCTGTGATTTTACGCATCATGATCACACCAATTGAATAAAAGCCCGTCGCCGCCAAGATGATCACAACAACGATACCTTCTTCCAATATTTCCGGCTCTAGCGTTATAATCAACACCCCAAGAAAGGAGACGATAACCCCAGTTGTTCGCCAATAACTCATCCGTTCGGCAAGGAAAAAATGTGCCATAATAAGCGTGATGGGGATATTCATCTGCACCACCACCGACATGGCCGAAACATGATTTGTCATGTCCATACCAAGAAAAACAAGGCCAAACTGAAACCCACCTATTAAATTACCAAGCAAAAATAACTTGATCATCATTCCGGGGATGACTTTTAACCAGGGAAGAAGAAGCAGTAATACGATGGTAAATCGCAAAAATCCGAACAAATAAGGATCAAGCTGCAATAATCCAATTTTCATCACCGTAAAATTGACACCCCAAATGAAGCATACAAAGAACGCGAATAGGACATGTTTTATAGGCATGATGCCATACCCCTAGTTAATGCCGCGCACTTTGCAAACTTTGTCATAAGCATCATTGATCGCCGACATTTTATCATTGGCGACATCAATCAGCTCCGCTGGCACACCTTGCGCCATCAGCAAATCCGGGTGATGTTCTTTTATAAGCTTGCGGTAGGCTGATTTGACTTGCTTGTCTGTCGCATCATGAGCAAGGCCGAGAACCGTATATGGATCACTTTTGTCAGGACCCATATGACTTTCACAAATTCTGGAAAAATCCGTTTCTGAAATTCTGAAAATCCGCGCCACTTCATGAAGATAATCCATTTCGGCTGGGTGCATAATCCCGTCCGCCATAGCGATATGAAAAAGAAGATCAATGACCTGCTCCAGCACAGCAGGTTGATTGTGGAAATGCCGATAGAGCTGACCAGCGTAAGCCTCATAGCCGTCCACCTCTTTTTTTGCCTGATCAAAAAACCAGCCAACACGTTTGGCTTCATTGGGCGCCACATGGAAGGATTTTTTAAAAACATCAATCTCATCTCGGGTCACAACACCGTCCGCTTTTGCCATCTTGGCGCAAAGCGCTACAAATCCTGCAGCAAAGATCGCTTGCTGGCTCGTCACATCAATGGCCCCACGCGATGCCTTGCCCGCGTAGTGAACCGCTGCCGCTCCCAACAGCGCCCCGATCGGCCCTCCAAACGCAAAACCGGCCGCACCGCCCAAAATTGTACCCCAGATGGACATAAATAAATTCCTTCAGCAGAAAAATAATGTTAAAAATTAACCATAGTTGATTGGTTCATCATAATCACAAAAGCTAAGAAGTCACATAAATGTCGACAATTCAACAAAATTCCGCGACGAGCGGGGACAAATGGCAATTTTTGGTTGATCGGGGGGGAACCTTTACCGATGTGATTGCCCGCACGCCCGCCGGCGAAATCCGCACACTAAAATTACTTTCCGAAAATAAAAGTCAATATGAAGACGCCGCACTTGAAGCCATCAGACGTCTTATGGGCACGGGCGATGGTCCAATTGATAGTCGCCAAATAAAATCAGTTAAAATGGGCACCACTGTTGCCACCAATGCGCTGCTGGAGAGAAAAGGCGAGCGAACCTTGCTCGTCATAACCAAGGGATTTCGCGATGCGCTAAAAATCGGTTATCAGGCGAGACCCCGCCTTTTCGATCTTGATGTGATCCTGCCCGAACAACTCTACGAAAAAGTAATTGAGGTCGATGAACGGATTGGCCCCAATGGCGACATCATCACCCCACTGGATATATCAGTGGTCCGCGAAGAAATGAACAAAGCCTATCATAGCGGCATAACATCAGTCGCCGTCGTTACCATGCACGGATACAGATATCCTGACCACGAAGAAAAAATCGCCGTCCTTGCCTATGAAATCGGCTTCGATCAAATCTCCACCAGTCATCAGACAAGCCCACTTATGAAGTTGGTAGGGCGCGGCGACACCACTGTGGTCGACGCTTACCTTAGCCCGATTTTGCGACGTTATATAGACAGGATAGAAAGTGAACTGGAAGGTGTGCCGCTATATTTCATGCAATCAAACGGCGGCCTCGCCAATTCGGATCATTTTAAAGGTAAAGATGCCATCCTGTCCGGACCGGCGGGCGGCATTGTTGGGGCCGTTAAAACGGCCGCTCTTTCCGGCTATAAAAAAATAATTGGTTTCGATATGGGCGGCACATCCACCGACGTCAGCCATTATGACGGTATTTACGAGCGCACCTACGAAACCGTCGTCGCCGGCGTTCGCATGCGCACACCAATGATGAACATCCATACCGTTGCTGCGGGCGGCGGTTCTGTACTTCACTATGATGGCAGCCGTTTTCGGGTTGGACCGGATAGTGCTGGTGCTGATCCCGGGCCGTGTTGTTACAGAAATGACGGCCCCCTCACCGTGACCGACTGTAATTTGTTACTTGGATACCTTAATCCTGAGTATTTTCCAGCTACGTTTGGAAAAACCGCGGATCAGCCTCTGGACCTGAGCAGCGTAAAGCAAAAATTCACGACCCTCGCAGCAAGGATCAAAGATAAAAATGAGATAGAAGAAATTGCCGAGGGTTTTCTTAAAATAGCCATTGAAAATATGGCTGCGGCTATTAAGAAAATATCGACTGAAAAAGGCTATGACGTTCGCGATTATACGCTTGTAAGTTTTGGCGGCGCCGGCGGGCAACATGCTTGTAAAATTGCTGACCGCCTTGGCATCAAAAAAATATTCCTGCATCCATTTGCCGGAGTACTTAGCGCGTTTGGCATGGGCCTTGCCGATCTTAGGGCGATAAAAGAACAAACAATAGAAAAAACGCTCAGCAGTGATAACGAACTTGAATTTGAAAGAATTACAACAAAGCTCAAAAGCGAGACCGAACGGCTCCTACGCGCTCAGGATATTGATGATATCGATTTTCATCGTCGTGCCCATGTCAAGTACCTCGGAAGCGATAGTACTCTCGAAGTTGACGTGAGCGACGCATCCTCAATGATGCAGACGTTCAACCAACTTCACCAACATCAATTCGGCTTTATTTCGCCCGATAAGGAATTGATCGTTGAAAAAATACATGTCGAGGCTTATGGCGGCGGCGGCACAGTACAGCTTGACCCAGAAAAAACACCGAAAAAACATATAATTGCCCGCGCAAAACTTTACCGCAAAGGGAAATGGCAATTTGCCACCGTGATCCACCGCTATGAGCTCAATAGTCACATAAGGGAGCTTACCGGCCCGGCCATCATTCGCGAAGATCACGGTACAAATTATCTTGAAGCCGGCTGGCGTGCTTATAGTGACCGTGAAAATAATCTTATTTTTGAGCGCGTGGAAGAACTGGACAGAACCCATGCCATCGGCACCGACGTTGATCCGGTACAGCTCGAAATTTTCAATAATCTGTTTATGTCCATCGCCGAACAGATGGGCGCTGTACTAGAGAATGTGGCCCATTCGGTCAATATGAAAGATCGGCTCGATTTTTCATGTGCTATTTTTGATGTGGATGGAAATCTGGTCGCCAATGCACCTCATATGCCGGTGCATCTTGGTTCCATGGGCACCAGCATTCAAACGATAATAGAAAACCGTCACGGAACCATGAAAAAGGGCGACGTCTACATGCTCAATGATCCCTATAACGGCGGCACCCATCTTCCAGACATCACTGTCATCTCGCCGTGGTTTGATGATGGTAATGAACTGCCCCGCTATTATGTCGCCACCCGCGGTCACCATGCCGACATTGGCGGCATCACCCCCGGCTCCATGCCACCAATGTCAAAAACCATCTATGAGGAAGGCATATTATTTGACGATTTTCTACTGGCAGAAAACGGCAGCTTTAAGGAAACTGAACTGCGAGATGCGTTAAAATCATCCGAGTTCCCAGCCCGCAATCCAGAGCAAAATATCGCCGATCTCAAAGGACAAATTGCCGCCAACGAAAAAGGCCTTCGCGAACTTGACCGGATTAGCAAACATTATGGTGTCGAGACCGTTACCGCTTATATGGGCCATGTGCAAAATAACGCGGAGGAAGCCGTTAGGCGTGTCATCCATAAACTTAGCAATGCCAGCTATGATTATCCGCTCGATAATGGTGCCCATATCCGCGTAAAAGTATCCGTCAACCCAAAAGAGCGTTGTGCAACACTTGATTTCACTGGTACCAGTCCCGAACTTAAAAGCAACTTCAATGCCCCGCTCGCCATCTGCCACGCGGCGGCGCTCTATGTATTTAGATGCCTGGTGGACGATGACATCCCGCTCAATCAAGGCTGTTTGAAGCCGGTAAAAATCGTCGTCCCTGAACGCTCATTCTTAAATCCAACTCACCCCAGTGCCGTCGTCGCCGGAAATGTTGAAACGTCGCAAGCTATCGTCAATACCTTGTTTCTTGCTTTTGGTGCCATGGCCGCATCGCAAGGAACCATGAATAATTTCACCTTTGGTGATGACGATATTCAATATTACGAAACCATTGCTGGCGGCATGGGCGCAACGGCAAGAAATAATGGCGCCAGCGCCATACAAAGCCACATGACCAATAGCCGCCTTACCGATCCGGAAGTGCTCGAATGGCGTTATCCGGTCCTTCTTAAGGAATTTAGAATTCGTAAAACTAGTGGCGGCAGCGGCACATTCACGGGCGGGAACGGCGTTGAACGGCGCATCCAGTTTTTGCAAGATATGCAAGCCGCAATCATTTCCAATAACAGAAGCGTTGCACCAATGGGACTTAATGGTGGCGGCGATGCTGCCCGCGGTGAAAACTGGTTACAAAGAACGAACGGTGATATTGAAGTCCTTGGCAGTTCACAGGAAGTCTCAGTGAAAAAAGGCGATATTTTCATTATCAAAACCCCCGGTGGCGGCGGTTACGGTAATTCATAAGAATTTATGCTAACCTTTCAAAAAACAGAATCGAATATGGGAGAAATGATGTTTAGAAAATCGCTTCTAGCGAACGTCTTGGAACGCGGTACGCAGATTGATCATGATGTGGAACGTCCCGTGAACCTTTTCCCGTGGCCGGAAGGGTATTAAAATAAAAAACGGGCTGATGCTTGCAAACTAGCACCGGCCCGTTTTCTCAACATAAAATGGGTTTTTCACTGTTGATTATGACTCGAATACTATCATAACCAAAATTAAGGCTGAATTATGCCAGAGCGGTTCTTTCTCTAAAACTTTATGATATCTCCATTTTCAAACTTTATCGATCTGACCGATACGTTTTGAAATTTTTTGCTCTTGCTTTTTACCAACGGCAGCAAAATATCATAGGTATCATTCGATAAAAATTCATTATCCCTATAGCTGTAGAAATCCTTATCTCGACTAGATCTTCCAGGCTTCAGGTCTTGTTTCGATGAACCGTTGTTTTTAAATATAACGGCGCCATTTCGATCTATAAATTCGGTAGTATATTTAATCTCAACAATTTTCCGTGCACTAAGGTTATGAAATTTTGCCATATAATCAATAACACGTCTGCGGTCTCTTTTGGCCTCTTTGAAAAGTGGTTTTTCAACTTCTATATAGATCTGCCAGGATTGTTCTGGCTTAGCAAAACTTGCCATTGTGTCGATCAAAAATATCAGACAAAATACTTGAACAGTTTTCATGATTTCCCCTTTTTAAACAACTGGAAACCAGTATAAGGTAAATTAGGGCTTAAATATGCCGACCGTTAAAATGGCCAGAGTGAAAATCCACCGCCGAGGTCATCTTCGCAAGCGGCAAGTTGTGCGGCGTACGTTCTTGAATAGCCGTCAACTTTTTTCGCTACCCCCATCAACCATTTTTTCTTTAAAAAAGTTTTCCGCTTATAGCCGCCGTGCCCTTCATGGTAGGCAAGATACTGATTATAGGCATCCCACTTGGAAATACCAAGGGTACGTTGACTGATGTTACTATACCAGCCAACAAAATCCGCTGCGTCTTCAAAGCGGTCACGGTCAGCACCGTGATTGCCGGTCTTCTCCCGGTACCAGTCCCAGGTGGCGTCTTTCACTTGCGCATAACCGTAAGCCGATGATTTTCGGCCCCACGGGATCACCCACAGTAAATAATTACGGCCCGGTTTGGCATCATGCCGAAAGCTGCTTTCCTGTCTGATGATGGCGAGCTGAACATGGATAGGCGTGCCATATTTTTCACGCACCTTTTTGGTTGCCTTGTACCAGCTGCTCTTTTCATCAAGAATTGAACAACTGTTGGCAACATTCTTTGGCGGCGTTGACGCGCATCCGGCGACCGCAATAATAATGGTCGCTATGACAATTTTACTTTTCATAGCATCTAAAGAATCAAAAGACATGATGGAAGTCAAGCTAAAGCGTCACCTTGTCAAAATGATGGCGAAGAATAACTAGTCAATCAAAAGCTTTATGGCCGGGGCAGCGCCCTGTTCAATGGCCTCTTCGACAGCGTCTTCCTCTTCCATCTGAATTTTTTCAATGGTGTCCACTTTCGAGGTGATTTTACGGGTCGAGGTACTGATCAGGTCGATATCCTTTTCGGCCTGCCCAAAATGCTTGCGAAGGGCCATGACCCGATCATCAAGCCTCTCCACATCATCGATAAGCGTTGTGACGTGTTTTTGAATGATGCCGGCCTGTTCGCGCATGCGAGCGTCCTTAAGCACGGCGCGGACCGTATTCAGAGTTGCCATCAAGGTTGTCGGACTAACAATCCAGACTTTGGCGCGGTATGATTTTTCCACAACGTCACCAAAATGACTATGAAGCTCCGCATATACCGCTTCGGACGGCAGGAACATAAGCGCCGATTCCGCGGTTACACCGTTGATGATGTATTTTTCAGAAATATCCTTCACATGTTTGAGGATATCCGCCTTGAACTGGCTTTGGGATTTTCTCTTTTCAACATCATTGTCTTCAGCATGGAGCCGATGGTAACTTTCAAGCGGAAATTTTGCATCAACGACAATTGATCCCGGCGGATTGGGAAGTTTAATCAAACAATCAGCCCGTTTGCCATTTTCCATGGTTGCCTGAAATTCATAAGCATTGGGCGGTAGAATACTGGAAACCAGATCATTAAGCTGAACCTCACCAAAGGCACCACGCGCCTGCTTGTTGGATAGGATGTCCTGAAGCCCAACCATTTGACCGGAAAGATCGGTTATATTTTTCTGCGCCTCATCAATTACGACAAGCCGTTCTTTTAATTTTTCAAGGCTTTCACCGGTTTTTTCGCGCGATTGCTCTAAACTGTCACCAAGCCGCTTGCTGACGGCGTCAAGGCGTTCATGCATGGCCCGTTTAATTTCTTCCTGGCCGTGAGCATGATTTTCACTCATGACCTTGATACGGCTTTCAAGACCTGTATTTGCCTGCATTATAGCAGCGATTTGCGCGGCAGCATTTTCAGCGGCGATCCGGCGCTCTGCGCTGTCCATACGCGCGCGGCTGTTCACCAGCCAAAGCACGCCTATCAGAAGCAGTGCAACCACCCCAATCGCGATTAAAATAAGCATATTCTGATCAATGACCACTAAACTTTGCTCCTTATACCCTTGACCTTGTCATAAACACATATTACCTACCATTTGAAAGATTAAAAGGATAAGATAAAAAATTATGGCTATTTTACCGATTGTAACAGTTCCCGACCCGCTGCTTAAAAAAACATCCAAGCCGGTTGAAAAGGTCGACGACAAGCTTAGAGCGTTCATGGATGATATGCTTGCAACCATGTATGACGCGCCGGGCATTGGTCTTGCCGCCGTGCAGGTGGGAAAACTGCTGCGAATATTAGTTATCGATATCAGCCCAGACGGGGAAGACCCCGATCCAAGATATTATATCAATCCAGAAATCACTTGGACGTCCGAAGACTTAAATACATACAACGAAGGATGCCTTTCAATCCCTGAACAATATGCTGATATTGAACGCCCGTCCGAATGTAAAGTCAGCTTTATCGACTATGATGGTGAAAAACAGGAAATCCACGCGACCGGACTTCTTGCCACCTGTATTCAGCACGAGATGGACCATTTAAATGGCATTGTCTTTATCGATTATCTTTCCAAACTCAAACGCGGTATATATGTGCGCAAAGTAAAAAAATATGTAGCTGAAAAAGAGTAGGGACGAAAAGATGCGCATCGCCTTCATGGGAACACCTGATTTTTCGGTAAGTGCTTTGCGGGCCATCTTAAGCGCAGGACACGACGTGGTCGCCGTCTATAGCCAGCCGCCCAGACGTGCGGGTCGGGGCAAAAAAGAACGCCCAACCGCGGTTCACGAATTTGCAGCCAGTCTAGGCATCCCCGTGCATACACCACTTAACTTTAAAGACCCTAGTGATGTTGACGCATTTAGAAATCTGGACCTTGATGTCGCTGTTGTCGTTGCATATGGTCTTTTACTGCCTCAGGAAATTCTTGATGCTCCTAAATACGGCTGCTTGAATATTCACGCGTCACTTTTACCGCGCTGGCGCGGCGCGGCGCCCATCCAACGCGCTATTATGGCCGGGGACAGCGAAACTGGTGTCGATATTATGAAAATGGAAGCCGGGCTAGATACTGGCCCTGTGATCCTCGAAAAACGCCTAGCTATTGAAACGGATGATACGGCCGGTTCCCTTCATGATAAACTCAGCATTCTTGGTGCCAAAGCAATTGTTGAGGCGCTTGATGGTCTTGTGAGTTGTACCGCTGAGCCGCAAAACACGAACGGTGTTAGTTACGCCAAAAAGATCGATAAATCCGAAGCACATATCGACTGGTCGAAATCTGCAGCCGATCTTAGAAATCATATCCACGGTCTTTCGCCTTTTCCCGGCGCGTGGACCGAGATTGGCGGCGAACGGCTAAAAATTCTCGGCGTGGAAATTTCAGATCAAAGTGGGACCGCTGGTCGTATGATCGCGGAACCACTGATCATCGCATGTGGTGATAAATCGCTCCGGATCACGCGTGCGCAGCGTGCCGGCAAAGGACCAATGAATATAGTGGACATGATGCGCGGGTTTAATATCAAACCGGGAGCGATATTCTCATGAGCGAACTTCACCGCTTTAAACTGACCATCGAATATGACGGCAGCGATTATCATGGCTGGCAAATGCAGGAAAGCGCGCCTTCAATTCAGCGCGAGCTTGAAAAAGCCGCCTTTAAATTTTGTCAAAGTGAATGCCGGTTTCAATCAGCCGGACGCACAGATGCTGGTGTTCACGCAAAAGGTATGGTCGCCCATGTAGATATCCCGCGCGAGATTGAAGCTTTTAAAGTTATGGATGCCCTCAACTATCACCTCGTAGGCGTTCCCATTTCTGTCTTAAAGTCGGAAGCAGTGGATGACGAGTTTCACGCAAGATTTTCAGCCAAAAAAAGATACTACCGCTATCACATCATCAACCGCCGTGCCAAGTTAAGCCTGATGCGTGGCAAAGTTTGGTTGATAAAAGAAGAATTAGACGTTGCTGCCATGCATGAAGCCGCACAAATTCTTGTTGGAAAACATGATTTTACCACTTTCAGGAGTATTCGGTGCCAGTCAAAATCACCGGTAAAAACGCTTGAAAAACTAGATGTTTCAAGGGATGGTGAGAATATTTATATCGACACATCTGCCATCAGCTATCTTCATCATCAAGTCCGCTCCATGGTTGGCTGTCTTTATGCTGTGGGGCGCGGCAAATGGTCAAAAGATGATCTTGAGAATGCGTTAAAAGCCGCTGACC
>CAXBLS010000065.1:0-18488 GCA_963976585.1 uncultured Kordiimonadaceae bacterium | reverse complement strand
GGGTTATTTTTACTATAACAGTAATTTCCCTACTCCCCCTTCTCCCTGTTTATCACACCGGCTCCCTCAAACGAGGGGGCCGGTTTTTTATTGACCGAATTTTATTTGCATCTATCATTCAATGTGAGAGGAAGATTATGATCCATAAACCCGTTCTGCTTATACTATTTCTAGCAACAACCCTGTTTGTTCAAACGTCGTTCGCCCAAAGCAGGCTGTCCATTGGCGATCAACACAGCTTTTATTCTGATATTCTCGAGCAAGACAGAAGGATTTTCGTCGGTCTGCCGCGCGATTATACCGAAGATAAAAAATACCCGGTTTTATATCTTCTTGACGGCGGTGAATATTATCAAATAGCACAAGGGGTGCTCGATTATTTACATCATAGAGCCGTAAAAATTCCACAGGTGATACTTGTCGCCCTACCGAATGTAGATAGAAACACCGACCTCACCCCAGTTTATGAACCTCATGACCCAAATGCCCGCACCATTGAATATAGCGGCGGCGCTGAAAACTTCCTTAAATTTATCAAACATGAACTGAGGCCATTTATCACCGACAGATATTCGACTTCAGGCAATAACATCCTGTTCGGACATTCATTGGCCGGATTATTTGCCGCTTATACCTTTTTGGAAGAACCACGGTTATTTGATAATTACATCATCAGTGATCCAAGTTTGTGGTACGGTGAAAACATGCTGATCAAAAAGCTCTCGGTAAATAAATTATCCTATTTCGGGATCGAAAAATCCGTCGTTATGACCAGCATCAACCGTACGCAGGACGAAGAAGACATTATGTCTCAACCTCAAGCGGCGTTTATGAAGCTGCTCGAAAGTCTTCCCAATATGACCACGACAAAAAAGCTCATCGAAGGCGAAACTCATAGCACTGTGCCGCTAAAAAGCTTATATCAGGGCCTCCCGTTCATTTTTAAGGACTATGTAAGCGAGCAATGAAATTAAATTTTGATCAGTACGGCGAAGATGCCACCAAAGATCCCCTTATAATCATCCACGGCCTTTATGGCTCTGCAGCCAATTTCAGGGGACTTGCTAAAATATATTCAAAATATTTTAACGTTTACTGCCTTGATCTTCGTAATCACGGCAACTCGCCGCATTCGGATGATATGTCTTATTCTGCTATGGCGGATGACGTCGCTGAATTTATGGATGATCAGGGACTTGCGACCGCTCATATCCTTGGTCACAGCATGGGCGGGAAAACCGCCATGCAGCTCGCCCTTCATCATCCGGAACGTATTGACAAACTGGTCCTCGGTGATATTGCACCAGTGCTTTATCCTCACCACCACGAAAAAATATTTGAAGGGCTCTTAAAAATCCCCCTCGATCAAATTAGCTCGCGCGGTGAAGCGGATAAAATATTATCCCGGTATGTCGATGAAGCTGGTGTACGTATGTTCCTTCTCACCAATTTGGTGCGCGGTGATGATAGGTCGTTTAAATGGCGAATAAATCTTGACGTGCTGATCCGCGAATATGACCATATTGCCGCCGCCCCAGACGGTATTTCTTATGATGGCGAAACACTGTTTATCCGCGGTGATTTATCCGATTATGTGGCCGATGAATATGTGCCTGAAATTATGGAAATTTTCCCAAATGCACGTATCGAAACCATCGATGACTGCGGCCATTGGCTTCACTCGGAAAAACCTGAAGAGTTTTCAGAAATACTGCTTAAGTTTTTAGCTTAAATTGCTCACACACTTTATTATATGATCTGCGGCATAATCAATTTCCGCCTCTGTACTCATGCGGCCAATACCAATGCGTACTGATGCCTCAATGTCTGATTTTTCAAGACCTATTGCATCCAGAACGTAAGATGGTTGGTTCTTGGCCGATGAGCAGGCCGAACCGGTTGAAATGGCGATATCGCGAAGACCCGCGACCAGAAGGTCACTTTTAACACCTGAAAAAGTGAAATTAAGATTACCCGGATAACGGCTTACCGCACTACCATTTAACTTTACGGAATTGAGCCCAACAGTCAACTTGCCAAGCAGTCGTTGAGATAACCTTCCCACATGCTGATAATCTTTATCCATGTCAGTACCAGCAATATTACATGCTTTTCCCAGCCCCACACAAAGCGCCGGTGAAAGGGTGCCTGAACGCAGCCCTTGTTCCTGACCACCGCCGTCAAATAACGGGATAATATGAGTATCATTTCTCACGTATATGGCGCCAATCCCTTTGGGGCCGTATATTTTATGCCCTGAAATTGACATTACGTCGATATTCATCTCCTCCACATCAAGTGGAATTTTACCGACCGCTTGGGCCGCGTCCGTATGAAAAATTACGTCACGGTCTTTGCAAATTTGCCCAATGGCTTCAAGGTCCTGAATGACGCCAATCTCATTATTGACTGCCATCACTGAAACAATTGATGTCTGTTCAGTGATCGCCGCCGTTAACGCGTCAAGGTCAATCATTCCGTCGCGGTTAACAGACAGATAAGTAACATCAAAACCCATATTTTCCAGTGAACGGGCGCAGGCGAGTACGCATTCATGCTCTGTATTTACGGTAATGATGTGGTTCCTGGCGGGATGGTGAGCAAAGGCAATACCTTTGATGGCAAGGTTATTAGATTCCGTTGCCCCGGAAGTAAAAACAATATCCTCTTCATTTGCACCGATTAATGCCGCGACCTGCTTCCTAGCAACCTCAACTGCCGCTCCTGCTTCCCATCCATAGGTGTGCTCAACAGAATGGGGATTACCAAACTTTTCAGTCAAGAAAGGCATCATCACCACAAGCACACGCGGATCAAGCGGCGTTGTTGCCTGATAATCCAGATAAATGGGAAGTTTAAGCATTTTTTCGGTCATACTGCTTTTTCCAGCTCGCTATGAAGGCATCCACGTCACTATGCTCGCTACCCCAACCAAGGCTCATGCGGATGGTTGACGTGGCGATGTTTTCATCGCTGCTCATGGCGTCAATAACATGGGATGATTTAACCTTGCCAGATGAGCATGCAGAACCGGAACTAATGCATATCTTATCAAGATCAAAATTCATCACCTGAGTTTCACTGGTCACGCCCGGCATATAAATGGTTGAAACATTAGGCAGCCTCCGCGCCTTTTTGCCAAAGAAACAAGCCTGCGGCGCATGTTCCAAAAGTTTTTCTTCAATTTCATCGCGCCAAGTTTCAAGTTCGTTCATTTTTTTGAGACTCTGAGGCACCAATGAAATCGCCGTGGCAAAGCCAACTATACCAGCGATATTTTCAGTACCACCACGCCGCCCCACTTCCTGACCTCCGCCAAGAATAAACGACCTCACCGGTAGCTTTTCAAACGCTACCAACGCCCCAACCCCCTGTGGCCCACCGGTTTTATGTGAAGATATGCTCATCATATCTACACCGAGCGCCATAAAATCAATCGGCACCTTTGAAACCGCTTGTATAGCATCAATATGTAGAAGCGCGCCTGCGGCGTGGACGACCTCGGATATAGCCTTTACATCCTGTAACACTCCGGTTTCATTGTTGGCATAAAGTATTGATACAACGGTATTTTCACCATCTATTTTCAATAGTTGACGGAGTTCACCCAGATCGATAATTCCATCCTGATCCACTGACAGAATATCCACTGTGCCGTCAAAACGACTGGACACAGAGCGGATTGAATCGTGTTCTACATTGGTTGTGATCATACGTGACCGCCCGCTGCTTAAGATCGCCATATTATTGGCTTCGGTCCCGCCAGAGGTAAAGACGATCATCTGCGGCCGGCAATTTATGATACTGGCAATCGTTGACCTTGCGTCCTCCATGCGTGACTTGGCTTTACGGCCGATGCCATGGATTGAAGATGGGTTGCCGCCCTCCTCCATGACTTCGACCATGACCTTGATCACCTCGGGCCTTATGGGTACTGTGGCGTTGTAATCTAGGTAAATTGCTTGCTTTTCTGTCATAAATTTGTTCTAAACCAATTTCTTAGTTGAATTTTCACTGCTGTTTTATGCTATAAGAACTGTGAATCATCAATACGGTATTTTTATTCCACCGATTTTGCCAGAGTAAACTTAAATTTTTTAAGGTTAAAGTTAATATGCCAGAAGTCATTATCAACGGCCCCGAGGGTCGTCTCGAAGGCCGCTACCATCCCAGCAAAAATGAAAACGCACCCATCGCACTGGTCCTGCACGCGGACCCACAGTTTAACGGAAATATGAATGCAAAGATATGTTATTATCTTTATCATTCCTTTGTTCGTCGTGGCTTTTCGGTATTACGCTTTAACTTTCGCGGTGTTGGCCGTAGTGAAGGTGTTTATGATAGTGGCATTGGCGAGCTCAGCGACGCCGCCGCCGCCCTAGACTGGCTGCACACAGTAAACCGCGATTCACCGCAAGTGTGGATTGCCGGATTTTCCTTTGGTGCCTGGATAGGAATGCAACTTCTAATGCGTCGTCCTGAAATTAGCGGTTTCCTTTCCATCTCCCCGCCGGCCAATCTCTATGATTTCTCGTTCCTTGCGCCATGTCCGTCATCGGGCCTGATTACACAAGGAACCAATGATACGGTGGTTAGCGAAGATTCGGTTCGTAAGCTTGTTGACAAACTGCAAGCCCAAAAAGGTATCACCATAGATTATGATAAAATCGAAGGCGCAAGCCATTTTTACGAAGATCATCATCAGCCACTCGTGCAAAGTATTGATAAATATCTAACGATGCGACTTGGCTACTGAGGATTATTGATCACACCACCGGTGGACGGCTCCTCTATCCCGGTCGTCCCCGGAAACGTTATTGGCAAATCATAAAGTCTGCGCACGGCCATATAGGCGAAAGCCTCGGCCTCAATATAATCACCGTCAAATCCAATCGCGCTGACTGGCTCAACATCGCCACATAGCGCGTCATTTAACATGGTCATGACGGTTGGATTATGGGCACCACCGCCGCACACATACCAGTTATTGACTGCCTTCGGGCACTGATTGCTCGCCAGTTTCAAGCAGGCAACCGAAAAGGCCGCTAAAGTCGCCGCGCCGTCCTCAAGCGACAATGCGTTCACATCATCGACATTAAAATCATCCCGGTCCAATGATTTTGGCGGCGGAAGTTTGAAGTAATCATTCTCCATCCATTTATCAATAAGGTCCTGATGTATATAACCTTTTGAAGATATTTTTCCGCCCTCATCATAAATGAGATCTGTATGTTTACGTACCCAATCATCGAGAAGCGCATTAGCCGGGCCGGTGTCAAAAGCGACCAAGTCATCAGAACCATCACCGCCAATCCATGTAATATTGGCGACACCACCAAAATTAATCAGCGCCACCGGATAGTTCACATCACGCCCGGCAAACAATGATCTATGATAAACCGGCACCATCGGTGCCCCTTGCCCACCGTGGGCCACATCGAAACCTCTTATGTCATTGACCACAAGTATATCCAACTCCTTTGCGAGCCTTTTACCGTCGCCGATCTGCCAGCTCCAACCTTCATGAGGGCCATGAAGCAGGGTTTGACCGTGAAAACCGATCACATCAATATCGCTGGACGAGAGATCATTTTTTGTAAGAAGCTCCCTCACCACCTCGATATGAAGCTCGGTGATCATCCGCTCCGTTTCGTCAATATATATGTTTTCATCTGTGGGCCTGACTTCGCGGCGTGCTTCGCTCAGCGCTTCTTTGAGCACCTCGCGCTCTTCCTTGCTATAGGTCCTGTTATAAGGTGTTCCGAACCGTTCAACACTTGTGCCGTCCGATTTTATTAGGGCTGCGTCGATACCATCCAACGACGTCCCACTCATCAGGCCGATGGCCAGTTTCTGCTTATTATTACTTTCAAGCACCCAATATTCCTTAAATTTCCATTTTGGTCTTAGACAAACATGTGTTACATGAACTTTCATATAACTTATAGCATAACAGATGACCATATTATGACCGAAACTGCCAAATCCATAGACAATTATACCCCTAAATCAGAATTTCTGAAAGTGATGCTTGAGCGCGGCTTTATCCATCAGTGTACCGACCCGGAAGCACTCGATAAGCGCTTGATGAGCGAAATCATTCCTGCCTATATCGGTTTTGACTGTACCGCTTCGAGCCTTCATGTGGGATCCCTAGTGCAGATTATGATGCTGCGTCATCTGCAAAAATCTGGTCACAAGCCAATTGCCCTCATGGGCGGCGGTACAACGAAAATTGGTGATCCCAGCGGTAAAGACGAAAGTCGACAGATTCTAACGTACGAGAAAATCAACGAAAATATGGAGGGTATCAAGTCGGTCTTTTCACGCTATCTCACTTTCGGTGAGGCTCCGTCCGATGCGATTATGCCCAATAATGCCGATTGGCTTGATGACCTTATGTATATCGATTTGCTGCGTACGGTCGGTCCTCATTTTACTATCAATCGCATGCTCACTTTTGAAAGTGTCAAAACGCGTCTTGACCGTGAAAACCCGCTGACATTTCTTGAGTTCAACTACATGATCTTGCAAGCTTACGATTTTCTTGAGCTGCAACGTCGCGAAGGTTGTGCTATGCAAATGGGTGGTTCCGACCAATGGGGTAACATCATCAATGGTGTTGAGCTTAATCGCAGATTGGACCGTAAAGAAGTATTTGGTTTGACCACGCCACTGATTACTCTGGCCAGTGGTGCCAAGATGGGCAAAACAGCGACAGGCGCCGTGTGGTTGAATGAAGATCTGTGCTCAAGCTATGATTTCTGGCAATTCTGGCGCAACACGGCCGATGCCGATGTCGGCCGCTTCCTCGCTCTCTTTACGGAACTGCCAATGGATGAAGTGAGACGACTTGAAGCACTTGAGGGCCAAGAAATAAATGAAGCCAAGAAAATATTAGCCAACGAAGCCACTCGTATGCTCCATGGTGAAGAAGCCGCAAAAAAAGCAGAAGAAACAGCAAAAAAAGCATTCGAAGACCGCTCACTTGGTGCTGAACTTCCGACAGTAGATGTGGCGAAGTCTGATCTTGAAGCCGGGATTTCGGTCGCAGATCTATACGTGAGCGCGGGGCTTGGTTCCTCAAAAGGTGAAGTCAGACGCCTTATAAAACAAGGTGGTGCAAAACTAAACGACGAAAAAATAGCCGACGGCGAAATGAACATATCTCTGGATCACCTTAATGATCAGGGTAACATCAAGCTATCCGCCGGAAAAAAACGCCATATACTGATAATACCAAAATAAGGGACTAAAAATGGATAAAATTGACAGACGCGACCTGCTCAAAACCAGCGTCGCCGCAAGTGCCGCACTCATCGCAGCCGGGAGTACATCCTCCGCACTGGCGCAATCCACATCCATGGTAAAACCTGCTCGCCTTATAGAAGGCGATACCGTGATGATCGTCGCGCCCGCCGGTGTTGAATATAACAAGCTGCGCCTTAAGCTTTCTATCGAATCCCTTGAAGCTTTAGGTCTTGACGTACGGGTCGCTGAACACACGATGGACCGCTTTGGATATTTTCCTGCCGAAGACGAAGTTCGCGCCGCCGAAGTGAACGCTGCCTTTGCCGACAATGAAATTAAAGCCGTAATTGCCCTTAAGGGTGGCTGGGGCGCGGCACGTACCCTACCTTTCCTTGATTATGACCTGATCGCGAAAAACCCAAAAATCCTGCTTGGTTACAGCGATATTACCGCGCTTTTAAACGCTATAAATTTAAAAACTGGTTTGATGACCTTCCACGGCCCCACCGCCGGTAGTGCATGGAGCAGCTTTAGCGCCCAGAACGTTCGTGAAATTCTGTTTGACGGTGCAGCACAGTACATGGAAAATCCGCAGGACAAAGGTGATTTTCTCACCGTGCGTAAAAACCGGACAGAAACCATTGTTTCTGGCACAGCCGAAGGTCGTCTTGTTGGCGGCAACCTTTCGGTACTAACCGCCGTGCAGGGAACCCCTTACTTCCCTGACATTAAAGATAAAATCCTGATGATCGAGGAAATTGGTGAAAATATATACCGGGTTGACCGAATGCTTACTCAGCTCGCCCTTGGTGGTCACCTTAAAGACTGTGCAGGTATCCTCTTCGGCGGCATGACTAACGTGGATAGTGATGGCGGCTTCGGCGACTTCAGTCTTATGGATATCCTTGAGCAACACTGCAAGCCAACGGCAAAACCCGCCTTCACCGGTGCCATGTTCGGTCACATCCCAGATAAACGGACCATGGCTGTCGGCTGTAGAGTAAAAATGAACGCGGATAAAGGCACGGTGACCATGTTAGAAAGCGCAGTGAGCTAACAAATTAATTCGGCGGCACCGCTACTGGTGGCACTGCTGCCGCACGTTCTTTTTCTATCTGATCAGATTGCTCATTTTGTTCTGCTTCTTCACGTGCTGTGGGCTCGTTTGATCCACTACCACCTATGGCACCGAAAATTTTACGCAGAATACCGGGGGCTAGTGCCATAAGTGGATTGATATTTACATCCGGGTCTTCGATTGTGCCTGTCATATTGTAGGTTGCGGCGAAAACGCCTTCGCCCTTTCCGCCGGCGAGGATCGTACCAATCAGCGGGATGTTACTTAGCAGTGAATTAAGTCCATAGGCGGGAATGATGGTGCCACCTATAGAAATTTCATCAAATTTACTGTCCACATAACCGTCGAGAGTTACACCAAGTGTCGGCCCCTTGGCACTACCGGATAGTATGGTCAGCACATCATCATATTGAGTAAATTCACTTTCAAAGCTGGAAAAAGAGAGGCCGTTTGTTTCCAGTTCTTCCTGGGCTTTTGCGAACTCTTTTTCCTTGAGCAGTTCACTGAAGGCTGTTGAGTTGGCCACTCTGAAGTTGGCAGCTTCAATCGTGCCTTTCAGGGAGTATCCTTTGTCCATCCGGATCATGTCAGCTTCGACGAGCAGATCGCCCTGATCTCCGCTGGTAAAGAAATCAAGACTTCTCAAGGCCTGCCCCGCGTCGTTGGTCTTCAGGGTTAGTTTTTGCGGTGCGGTCAGGTCATCATCCATGGTAGCGATGATGATCGACATGTTTTTATCTTCGCCCCATTTTCCGGTATAACCAAAATCAACCACTTGGTTATTCAGATAGCCAGTGAGTACTGTCGCTTCCTGCATCACCACATTATTATACATGGAAACATTGGCGACCGAACCGGCAAGATTAAAATCGGGAAGATCCACTTCTTCCCCCGCCACCGGTGGAGCAAAAACGATGTCCATCATCGGTACCGCGTTGAATTCTTCGCCTTTTATGGAAACCTGATAAAGACGTGTGTCAGGATCCCATTCGAATAGTCCGGAAAAATCATTATCCGCCATGATCAATGATTTGATATATAGCCGAGAGGCCCGCTCGCCGTCATAAACTAACGATAATTCACTATCCATATTCTCAGATTTAAATTTGATATCATTAACGTTGATAGTGCCGTCCTGATCAAAACGTAAGGTAAAATCGGTTTCGGCCAGATCGCTTTTTTCCTTGATCCAACCGAGCGGTTCAAATTCTACCGTCGCATCCTTAAGATCAAAACTGCCTATCCCCGTTTTAAGTCCCGATCCCCTTCCGTGCAATGTCAGGTCGGCATGAGCTGGACCTTCGACGTAAGGGTTAAAGGGTAGAAACAGTTTATCCCACTCCGCACCCTCGACATCGCCATTTAATATATATGTTGTCGGAAATTCTTTTGTTTTGGTGAAATCCTCTTGCCACTGGGCCGCGAAATCGACCTCGTTCAGAATGATATCCCCGTTCGAGATAATCCCTTCACGATTTACGGAAAGTTTCATGGAGCCGTCAGAAATAGCAATATTATCTGAGAGCACCGGAATATTAAGCGATGCCACGTCCGCCTGAACGTCAAAGACCACATCTTTCATTTTAAGTTCTTTAATGAGTGGAAAATCAAGGGTTAGATAACTTTCTGCATCCCCCATGATCGTATCCGGCTCAATACCATATAGGCTCGGATAACCCAGTGGTTTATAATCAATCACCCTAAGGATTTCTTCGACCCGGCCGCTAATTGGAAGCTCAAAATGAGCAACAGCAAGGCCTTTTTTTGAAATATCAATAAAATTAAGCACGCCATCGTGAATTTCGACATTTTCAACTTTACCACTGTCTACAATCAGCAAAAAATGATTGAGGCGAAGCGTTGCCTTTCCTGTCAGTTCAGTAAGTTGTGGCATCGGCTTTAAAAAATGCGAAGTACCACCGGTAACATTGAAGTTAAATATAAAACTATCATCCGGGAGCTGTTCCAGCGCCCACATTTCAGGGCGGATATTAACGTCAATCACACCATCATTAATCATACCCCCTGTGATATTATTTTCGATCCAAATGCGAGCGTTTTTCAGGAGTTCCGGCGGCCAATATGTTTTAAGATTAACAAGCGGCATATTTTCGACGTCGGCAGTGATCATTACATCCGGGTTGTTTCGAATGCTACCTACGGAACCCTCAGCATTTACACGCGCACCGTCAAACTGAAGGAAAAAATCTTCAATGGATATCTCATCGGTGGCGGCAATAAATTGGCCCGTCAGGGTCGCTTCATCAATGATAATAGGGTCACGATAAAGGTTTCCCGGATTGATAAGCCCTTGGCCGACATCAAATTCGAAATCAAAAACCGGTAGCTCTAAATCTTTATTAATAGAGAAATTAACAATACCGCTTACCGGAATATCAAGGGTCGCAAGGGGCGACAACCCCTCAACCTCGCCTGCAATGTTGGTGGGAACAAAGTCGGAAAATCTAATTTGGGTGGTAGCTTTTTCCCGTGCTATATTATACTGGACCGACATGGAGAGCGGAATATCATTTTGATCTTCAAAATCAATCGCCCCTTCAAGAAGCAGGCTCAAGCCTTCGTCAATCCTTTTAATATCCAGCATGGCGTCGGGAATCTGCCAACTATTTCCGGAAATTTCATCGGTCAGGTTAATTTCAGTACCTGCGAGAGTCAGCTGCTGCAGATAGCCTGTAGTGCTTTGAGTGCTCGGCGGAGACATAATTTGTCTGGTGAGACGCGGAAGCAAATTGGGTGACTTATTAAAATCTTCAATATAGGCGCGCATGGTCGCGACAAACACTTCCTGATTAAATGGTTCCCCGTTCCAGGCTTCCTTGGCTAATATCAGATCGAGTTCAAGACCACTAAACTCTACAAAGGTTGGGGCTAGAACCCCTCGAAAAAGAGCGGTAGGACTAAATTGGAGCCCCGCTTCGGGAATGTTGACGGTAAGAGAGGTTTCAGGGTTTTCGATTTCTACATTCAAAAACCTGACCTCAAAACTGCTATTCCCTGCTGGGTTATTTTCTGCTGTGCGCCATGTTAAAATACTGCGGTCAAAAACCACATTCTGAGCAATTCCTTGCTCAATAAGGATATTTCTAAGAAATGGTGAATAGCCATCAAGCTCAACCGGGCCGTTACTGACCCGCCAGATAAACAGCAGCATCGCAATGGTCATGATGGCCATAAACGACATTAAAAACTTCACTGTATATCTAATTGGTTTTAGCACTCTATATTTCTCTTAAAATCCAAATAGTTTGTTTGGTTAACACAGGCAATGATGCTAACTATATAATAAACATGTCAATAATATGATTTTGGGACCCGTTTATATGTCGAAGATGTTAATGGATACATCAAAAAACTCTAGTCATTTCCCCTTAATTTTAGATGAAGAGTTCGCACATCAGAAAATAACGGATTTCTGCGCACTTTACAATGAAACTTATCCCATTGATATTAAAAACGTAATTGAGAAAAATGACTGTGAAAAATTACTTCTCGCTATCTTTTCAAACAGTCCGTACCTGACGAGCCTGCTTTTTAAATATCCAGAATTTGCCATCAATCTGCTCGAGCAGCGTCCTGATGTTCTGATCGGCGAGTTATTTGACAAACTAAAAAAGAACGCAACATCCGTTTCCAGCATTAATGATCTGATGCGAGAGCTTAGAATTTCTAAGGCGGAAATCGCCCTAACCATCGCCTTTTCTGACCTCGCTGGCATTTGGTCACTTAACGAAATAACCAGCACCTTAAGTAAATTTGCACAAACCTCCCTAGAACTGGCCGTAAACTTCTTGATAAAAAATGCTCTGGAAACAGGAGACCTTGGTCACACCCACGGTGAAAATGTCAGTGAAAACTCCGGATATGTGGTTCTGGCTATGGGAAAGCTAGGCGGTTATGAACTCAATTATTCCAGTGATATTGATCTGATTGTGCTATTCGATAACGACATTGTAAAATACACGGGCCGGCGCAGTGCTCAGGACTTTTTCGTGAAACTCACCCAAAAACTGGTCAAAATTATGTCGGACAGAACCGCTGACGGTTATGTGTTTCGTAGCGACCTGCGTCTACGCCCTGATCCCGGGGCAACACCGGTCGCTCTTTCTATGGAGGGAGCAGAATTTTATTATCAAAGCGTCGGCTTAAATTGGGAACGCGCTGCTATGATAAAGGCCCGCCCCGTCGCTGGCGACATGGCTGCTGGGCAAGGCTTCCTTGAAAGGATCAGAGGATTTGTCTGGCGTAGGCATCTTGATTATGCAGCCATTGATGATATCCATGCCATCAAGAACCTTATTCATGAGCACCACAGTCACGTAGATATCAACCTTGCTGGACATGATGTAAAACTTGGCCGCGGTGGCATCCGTGAAATTGAATTTTACGCTCAAATCCACCAACTTATTTCCGGCGGTCGCGAGCCGGCACTGCGTATTGCACCAACCCAGATGGCTCTTGATGCATTGGTTAGCTGTGAAAAACTGGATGACGCACAGAACGATATTCTCCAGGACGCCTATATCTATTTTCGTACCCTCGAACACCGTTTACAAATGATCAATGATGATCAAACACACGAAATTCCAACATCTGATGAAGACTTGCTGCGCATTACCAAGTTTATGGGCTATGCGGATATAGGACAATTTGAAAAAGAATTTCTCGGCCATCTGAACTGCGTCCATGATTTATTTAATAGCCTATTGCAGGATACAAACCAAACCGGTGAGAGCGATGATAGTCTTTTGTTTCCGCTGGATGCCTATCACCCACAAACCCTTCGGGCTATTGAAGATGCGGGTTTTAAGGATGCGACAAAGATATATAAGCTAATCCAGAACTGGCAGTTGGGAAGATACCGCGCGTGCCGCACCGACCGTGCAAGGTCTATCTTGAAGCAATTGGTGCCTGATATTCTTACTGCTTTTGGTCAACACGAAGACCCGGAGGCGGGGATCACTAAATTCGATGACTTTCTCTCGCGCCTGCCCTCGGGCGTTCAACTCTTTTCTTTTATTAAAGCCCAGCCGTGGCTTCTTGATTTGTTGGCGCAAATAACCGGCATTGCACCGTCCCTTGCCAATCAGCTATCTAGAAACCCCCTAATGCTTGATAGTGTCTTAAGCGCAGAAACATTTAAAAACAATTCCTCGCTCGAACAACTGAAAGCCAGCCTTGAAGAACAGCTGAGTACTGCAATTGATTTTCAGGATGTGCTTGATATCAGTCGAAAGTGGAACAATGAAGGAAAATTCCAGGTCGGCCTTCAGATATTGAAAGGCGATATTGATGTCAAAGAATGTGCAAAAACCCTGAGCTATCTCGCAGAAACATCATTAAGTGCCATGCTCGAACGCGTAAGTCAGGAGTTTGCTAAAAAACATGGCGTGGTTGAAAACTCATCCATTTGTATACTTGCTATGGGAAAACTCGGCGGGTATGAGCTGACGACAACCTCAGATGTCGATATGGTGCTGATATATGACGCTGAAGATATGACTGCTCATTCAAATGGTGCCAAACCGCTCAGCGTCAATCATTATTATGCGAGACTGTCACAAAATTTCATCAATGGCATCACTGCCCTTACTGGTGAAGGAAAACTGTACGAAGTGGATATGCGCTTGCGCCCATCTGGTACAGCGGGACCACTTGCAGTATCTATTGCAAGTTTTGCTGAATATCAACGAGGCCAAGCCTGGACATGGGAACATATGGCTTTGACCCGCGGCCGTGTGATCGCTGGTCCGGATGCGCTCAAGGCAAAGATTGAAGACTGTATTTTCAAAATCCTCAGCCACAAGAACCGTGATCAAAATAATCTGCTCAATGAAGTCTCCAAAATGCGGCACCGCCTGATTGATAATTTTGCCACCAACAATATCTGGGCTATGAAACATATTCGCGGTGGCATCATTGATGTGGAATTTATTTGCCAGTATCTGCTTTTGAAGCACGGATCCACTCATCCAGAGATATTAAAGAAAAACACTCTGGATCAAATATCGAGCCTGTCAAAGGCGGGCCTTATCGAACAGAAAATTGCTGACGAACTTTATAACGCAACCCATATTCTGCAGGCGATACAAGCGATGCTAAGACTATGCTTGGACAATGACGATACGGAGCAGGCAAAGCCCTACGCTTTACTACTCACCCTCGCCAACCGTTTTGATAGTGAACCTGAAAAGATTGAGGACCTCATTCTTGAAAATCAAAACTTCATCCATAATTTATATTATGAAATTGTTGAAACGCCATCCATGGAGTTGGACCCGCTTGATCCAATCCCACCCCTAGATAACAAAAATTAGAACAGGAAATAATAATGCTTGAAATTGGCCAAAAAGCCCCAGACTTTAATCTGCCTGATGAAACTGGCAATCGCGTCAGTCTCGCTGATTTTGCAGATAAAAATATCGTACTTTACTTTTATCCAAAAGATAACACCCCCGGATGCACCAAGGAAAGCATTGGCTTTAGTCAGTTAAAATCTGATTTTGAAGCGCATGATACCATAATTCTTGGTGCCTCAAAAGACAGTGTTAAAAAGCATCAAAATTTTATCAAAAAACAAAATCTCACCATAAAGTTGCTGGTGGATGAAGACGGTAGCTTATGTGAAGATTATACGGTTTGGGGATTGAAGAAATTTATGGGCCGCGAATATATGGGAATCGAGCGTGCCACATTTCTCATCGGCAAAGATGGCACCATTAAAAAGGTTTGGCGAAAGGTTAAAGTAAACGGCCATGTGGAAGACGTACTGGACGCCGTAAAAGCATTATGACGAGAACGCCGTCAACAGTTGCTGCCGCAGCCCTTGCCTGCTTAAAAGCCGATAGTGCCGCAGAAAAAGTCCGCTTAACTCACCTTGGAAGCAAGGCCTGGTTTTCGGGTGAACTGGATTTCAAATTTGATCATGATGCGCCAACACGGCCTAGCCGCCCCGAAAGACCAGAGCTGCTTGCCCCCAAAGATATGCCCCGGCGCAGAAACGCGAAGGCGCGCGCCGCCCGTATTGCCATGCTCCACGCCATTTCCCATATTGAACTAAACGCCATTGATCTGGCATGGGACATCGTTCTTCGTTTTGGCGCTGATATGCCTCGTGACTTTACCGATGATTGGATAAAGGTTGCCGATGATGAAGCACGTCATTTTGATCTGCTTGAACAAAGGTTACTTGAATTTGACAGCTATTACGGTGCCCTACCCGCCCATGACGGCCTTTGGCAATCGGCTGAAAGCACCGCTCATGATCTATGTGCCCGCCTCGCGATTGTACCGTTGGTTCTCGAAGCACGCGGGCTTGATGTCACACCAGCGATTATCAAAAAATTTAAAGCGGCCGATGACCTGGCAAGCGTCCAAGCCCTAGATACCATTTACCGTGAAGAAATTGATCATGTGAAGGCTGGCGGAAAATGGTTCAGGTATCAATGCGACAAAAACGGTCTTGTGCCAGAACAAGCATATCAGCAACTGGTCAACAAATATTTCGCAGGAAGTCTCAAGCCACCGTTTAATGTAGAAGCCAGAAATCTGGCGGGTTTAAGCGAAAGTTTCTACATTCCACTGGTTAAATCCTAAAATAACTAGTTAAATATGTTTGCTTTCCTTAATTTTTTGATATCATGTTTGGGTTAGTTTTTAACGATTCGTCCATAATATAATAAATTCAATTGGGCAGAATTTTAATTTATGAGAGCGGGAATTGAAAATAAGTAACGTTACCAAATGGTTGAGTGAGAAAGCAGATATCTATTTTCCTGATAGGCAACTTTATTTCAGGACAAATGGTGATGTGCGATTCGTCACAATTTCACAGAAAATACAGATTCTTGGCAGCGTTATGCTGGTTGGGTTTTTCTCTTGGTTTACTGTCGCTTCCTATAATTATGTCTATATCACGGAAATAATTGACGAGAAAGACGTCGAAGTCGCTGTCGCGAACCGCGACTATGAAGCACTTGAAAACCAATATAATCAATTAAAGAATGATATTCAGAAATCCGCCATCGCGTTGGAGCAGCGTCAGCAATATATCCAACAGGTCCTTGATGAGGATGACACTGTGATCGATACTGGTGACAGTATCACCACAGATGATACAGACTTTGTCGATGATGATTTCGATGATTCCAACGACAATGAAGCGCGAAATATGATTCGTGATGAAGGGCTCGACCGCATTTATGTTGGCCTCAAACACATTGAGATGCAGCAAACCAAAACTGTGAAAATGATGACCGCCGCTGTCGATAGCAAACTCACATTCCTAAAAGACGCACTTGAGAGTGCTGGCCTTGCGGAAGAAGAAATGCTGGCACTTGCAAGCAATCTGCCATCCACTAAAGCACAGGGTGGTCCTTTTATTGGCATAGAAAATGGCCTTAACGACGAGGGTGTTGATAGTAGTGCGTTTGATGAACTCTATAACAAAAGAAGCAACCTTGCGGATCTGGAAATGGCAATTGCTCATCTTCCGACTTCAACCCCACCTGAAAAACATTATGTATCAAGCAAATTTGGCATGCGCCGCGACCCACTAACCAAAAAGTGGGCTAGCCACAAGGGATTAGACATGGCTGGCTGGCACAAAACACCAATCATGGCAGGTGGACCAGGTGTTGTTGTCAAGGCGGGAAGAAATGGTTCTTTTGGACTTTTTGTTGAAATTGATCATGGAAATGGATTTCGGTCTAAATATGGCCATCTTTCGCAAGTAAAGGTCAAAAAGGGTGAGGAAGTTACGGATAATCAACTTATTGGCCTTATGGGTAGTACGGGAAGAAGCGTTAGCACTCATCTTCATTACGAGATCTGGTTTAATGGTAAACCGATCGACCCTTTAAAGGTATTGAAGGCAGCGAAAGATGTTCAAAAAATCAAACAACAAAAATACGACAGTTGATAAGAGATCAACTATGACACCGAAGGAAGACAAGCCAATGAAACCACCTGCAAATTCAGTTCCATCTATCATTAGTTCAGATGTAGTCATCAAGGGAAATGTATCCACATCTGGAGAAATTCAACTTGATGGCACAGTTGAAGGTGACGTAAAAAGCAATAGTGTCACCGTTGGTGAGCACGGCACAGTAAAAGGCAAGATAAGCGCCGACGACGTGATTGTTAAAGGTACCGTTAAAGGTAGCATCACTGGCCGCAATATCCGCGTTGAAAAATCCGCAAAAATTACTGGTGACCTTTGTCATCAGACGCTCAGCATCGAAGCTGGCGCCTACATCGAAGGTAACCTGAGCCACCAGAATAGCGGCGCAAATGCTGCACCAACATCTGCGGCAACCAAAGTTGTTTCTGCAAATAGCGATGCGAGATCAGACGATCAAAAAAAAACGATCTTATAGACCGGATCTAGTCTAAAAGAATAGTTTTGTACGAAAAAGCGGGTTTTTACCCGCTTTTTTTATGCGATAACATCAACTCCTCTCGAAGTGCGCTATGCCTTTAGCATAATAACCATAAAACACACCATCACTATCAAAATTAAAACAAGTCAAAGCACCAAAACCAATCAGAGTTATTCAACATTATTTGAGTAACACCACAACGCAACCCTCGCTATTTTCTGAGTGTCCGCTTTCGACCCAAAGCAGACGTTGAAATAGGTTAAAATCCATCGGATGTTTAAACTATTCCATCCACCATTAATCTGGTCCACCAAAACCGTACACTGTAAAAAATAAAGGGAATAATCCGGTTACTATCCAATACACAAAGACCACGGCTTGATCATTTATCTGCCCTCTAATTAGCAAACCTAAGCCATAAAAAAGAATACTAACTACATAAACCAAATAATAAAAGATTACTGTTAGGTGACCAATTTGACCACTTTCTATAATTGGGGTGTCAATTGCACAAATATAAATGACGAAGAGAAAAAACAATATAGGTACTGTTCTATTTATGAAAACGCCAATACTGCTTCTAATACGTTTTATATTCCAATGTATCACTATGTCCCCATTTCGCTTAACTTAATCTATAGAACCATTTCAATTCGTTTTCATACTTGATCTATGGCCATTGCAAATATCTGTACGCTCGTCCTTTAATTAATCACATATAGAATTTTCAGGCAAGAAGGATTAAACGTCTACTTTGGGTC